>SLOS01000252.1 GCA_007132365.1 Bacteroidales bacterium
GAAGATCAAAGGGTTCAGGAAAAGCTGATGGAACAAAAAGAATCTGAGCAAAGACCCAGAACAGGGAGGAACTGGTAAAAAATGATTTATATATGCAAATAACCTCTTATATGGAAGTCTTATTGATCAGGGCATTAAAGATGCTGTTGATCATAATGCTCACTGCATCTTATTCCTTTGCACAGGATGTGGAATTTAATGCATCTGCCCCCCCGGTAGTTTCAGTTGGTGAGCAGTTCAGGCTTACATATTCACTCAACAACAGGGGAAGTGATCTCCGGTTACCGGACCTTGGCAGTTTCCGGCTGGTATCGGGTCCCAGTACCTCAAGCAGCAGCAGTGTCCAGATCATTAACGGGCAAATGACACAAACACAGTCCGTTACCTATACCTATACATTGATGGCCACAGAGGCGGGTACCTTTAGCATCGGTCCTGCAACAGTAACTGTCGGGTCAGAACAGTATACCTCCAACCCGGTTCAGATTGAGGTAGTGCCGGACAGTGAGGGCAGAAGAACCGCTCCCGGTCAGCCTCAGGTGCCGGGGACTGCAGTACGTCCGCGAGATGTATCAGGGGAGGATCTGTTTGTGAGGATACATTTTGACAAAAGGGAGGTTTATCAGGGTGAAGGGGTGGTTGCAACAATAAAATTATATTCAAAACTTGATCTTACGGGTATAGAAAATGTGAGGTTCCCTGCCTTCAGCGGTTTTTTTCAGCAGGAGATAGAAGTGCCACCCCTGCGAAGCCTCAACCGGGAGGTTATTGATGGTGAGATATATGGAACCGGAGTTTTGAAGCAGCTGATACTTTTTCCGCAACGTAGCGGTGAGATAAATATAGGATCATTTGAGATGGATGCCCTGGTCCGTCAGCGCACTGCCAGGCGCGGCAGTTTGTTTGATGATTTCTTCGGTGGTTTTGAAACTACCAGGATCCCGGTAAAGAGTCCCCCGCTGAGTCTGAATATCAAGCCTCTTCCTGATCAGAGGCCTGCGGGATTCAATGGTGCTGTTGGCGATTTCAGACTTGATGTGGACATAGATCCCGGGGAGATAAGGACCAATGAGGCCGTTAGTTTAAGGGTAACCATTTCAGGCAAGGGAAATCTTCAGTTGCTTGCACGACCGGGAGTAGATTTTCCTCCCGGCTTCGAGGTGTATGATCCTTCTGTTCGTGAGAATATTACCAATAATGTTAGCGGACAGGAGGGCAGGATTGTATATGAATACCTCATGATTCCCCGCAACGAAGGTAATTTCAGGATTCCACCTGTCCAGTTCAGCTATTTCAATCCTGCCATAGGATCCTACCGGACGCTGAGCTCTGGTGAAGTGAAGCTGGCAGTCCAAAGGGGAGAGGAATCTGATCGCGATCCTTCAGTGGCAGGTTACATGCGCGAAGATATAAGAATCCTCGGCAGTGATATCAGGTTTATAAAAACAGGAGGATTAATATTAAAGAGGATCGGGTACGACCCATTCGGGTCTTTCCGCTTCTACCTCTGGTTTATTCTGCCTCTTTTGGCTTTTGTTTCTTTGATTGTGATCCAGAGAAAAAATATTCGCGACAGGGCCGATATTGCCCTGGTAAAGAAGCGCAGGGCAAGCAAGATGGCACGGCGCAGATTAAAAAATGCAGGTATGTACCTGAAGCAAAATGATCATCAGCAGTTTTTTGAAGAGATGCTCAGGGCAAATTGGGGGTATCTGAGTGACAAGTTGCTTATACCGGTGTCCGGATTGAACAGGGAAAATGCAAAAAGTGCCCTGCTCGAAAAAAGTGTACCTCAGAAAGAAGCAGACAGGCTGATGGATATAATCGGGGAATGCGAGTTTGCCAGGTATGCGCCTTCGTCAGCAGCAGGTGATATGGAAAGAATTTACAGGGATACAATCAATATTATCACAGAAATTGAGCAAAATATCGGGCGATGATGGAAAGACCTGGTTTATATCTTGGGACTGTATTATTGATTTTGTCCTTAACAATTGATTTTGCAGATGCCGGCTCACTGACGGCAGGGGCTTTCCCGCCAGCCGGTAAATTTATTCTGGCTGAGAGCTCACTGCCGGACAACGAATCACTACCAATTGAGGGCTCACTATCTCAAAGCGGCATTATCTCCGGTCATGGTTCCGGGATCAGCCTTAATGGTGCTTTTGAGCCGGATCTCGCTTTTAAGCCGGACCTGGCTTTTGCCAGAGCCAATGAATTGTATCTTGAGGGCAGCTATGAGGAAGCTATTATGATATACCGGGAGATTATCAATTCAGGATATCATTCGGCAGCACTTTACTATAATCTTGGGAATGCCTATTATCGCTCCAATAAAATAACACCGGCAATATTGAATTATGAAAGGGCAAGCCTGCTTTCGCCCGGAGATGAGGATATCAGTTTTAACCTTGAGCTTGCCAGGATGCATGTAAGGGACAGGATCGAAACATTACCTGATTTTTTTCTCAACCGCTGGTGGAAAGAGGCCAGAGATTTTATGAGTGCAGATGCCTGGGCATCAGTCGCCGTTGCCACTTTTATAATAACTCTTCTCTTCCTTTCTGTTTTCCTTATTTCCGCTTCAGTTCCCGTTAAGAAGCTTTTTTTCTGGCTCGCTGTTATACTATTTTTCCTGTCAGTCATGAGTTTTTCTCTCGGGCTTGATCAGCGGAACCACATAAGAAACCACAACTCGGCAATTGTATTCTCTCCTTCGGTATCAGTCAAGAGTTCACCTGATATCAACAGTACAGATCTTTTTGTCATTCATGAAGGAACAAAGGTATGGGTCGAGGACAGTATCGGCAACTGGCGGGCAGTGCGTCTTAGCGATGGAAATAAAGGGTGGCTCCAGCGGGATGCTATTGAGATGATCTGACCTGATCTCGCCCCTGACCGGATATTTGACATCACCCGTGACCGGATATGGCCTTATACCTTACCTTATCTGAAAAAAAATAACCAATAATCAGTTTTAAAGGGCTTTTCGCAAAATTGCGGTAACATCTTCGGCTGTCAATTCTTTCATAAGGCCCACCGGGCCGAAAACACAGGCCTTTTTACCCATCTCAGTTAGCTGCGAGTCATCTATATTGACCTCTTTCAATGATACGGGCATACCGATTGAGGAAAAAAACTCTCTTGCAGCGTCGATCCCTTGTCTGGCTGCTGCCATATCATCTGTAACTTCTATACCCCAGACATTGCGTGCCAGTTTAGCGAATCTCCATGAATTTTCCGGGTTCAGTACATATTCCATCCATGCAGGAAAAACAATTGCCAGTCCCGCTCCGTGGGTCAGGTCGTAAATTGCACTCAATTCGTGCTCAATGGCATGAGTAGCCCAGTCGCCCGCTGATTTGCCCGCACCCAGCAAACCGTTTAATGCCAGCGTGCCTGCCCAGAGCAAATTTGCCCTGGCCACGTAGTTTTCCGGTTCTTCAACAGCCACGGGTCCGCATTCAATGCAAATTCTAAGCAGGCTTTCAGACAGGGCATCCTGGACCAGCGTGCCGGTATCCGGAGTAAAATATAACTCGAATATATGGCTCATTATATCAGTTACTCCGGCAGCAGTATGCCATCTGTTAACAGAAAAGGTCAGTTCCGGATCGAGAACTGAAAAAACGGGTCTCAGCAAGGCCGAACTCATTGCACGCTTTTCAGATGTTTCTTCATTACTGATTACTGCATTGCCATTCATTTCAGATCCTGTTGCTGCCAGGGTCAGTATGGTTCCGATCGGAAGGGCCTCTTCAACCGATGCTTTTTTTATCATAAAGTCCCATGCATCACCATCATAAAATACTCCTGCAGCTATGGCTTTTGCGCAGTCCAGAACGCTGCCTCCACCAACGGCAAGGATAAAATCGAGCTTATTTTCACGGCATAACCTGACTCCTTCCCTTACTGATTTCATGCGGGGATTTGGCTGGATCCCGTTCAGCTCAACAAAATAGATCCTGTCATTATTCAAAAGGTTCACCACCTGGTTGTACAATCCTGTTTTTTTGATTGATCCTCCACCATATGCCAAAAGCACTCGTGACCCGGACCTGATAATTTCGGGAATTATCTCATCTGTCTTTCCTTTTCCGAATAAAATTCTGGTTGCTGTATCAAAATTGAAGTTTTTCATTTTTTTTGTTGTTAAAACACGGTATATTGTCAAGTTGCAGTCAAAAATACTTTTTTTTTATTATTTAGCTACCTTCAATATTATTTTTACAAAATGCCGGAAAACAGATATCTTAAGGAAAAAATAAGCAACCGGGAGACTCGTTTACTCATGTATTTATACGGGAGTGACCCGCATGACCTGCAAAAACAGACTGATGCGTATATCAGTCTGATCAATGATTTTGAAAGAGTATTCAACGGTAAAGACCCTCAGCTTTTCAGCTCGCCAGGCCGTACAGAGATAGGGGGCAACCATACCGACCATAATAATGGCAGGGTTCTTGCCGGGTCGGTCAGCCTTGACAATATAGCAATTGCCTCCAGAAATTCACTTGATAAAATCAGGATTGAATCAGTGGGTTATCCTCCAATTGAAGTTGACTGTTCGGAACTCTCTCCCAGGAAAGGGGAGAGTTTCAGCTCTGCCTCCCTTGTCAGGGGAGTTGTGGCCGGCATAAGGGACCTGGGACTCAGATACGGTGGATTTGACGCATGCATAAATGGCCGTGTACCCAAAGGGTCCGGTTTAAGCTCCTCGGCATCTTTCGAGGTTTTGATTGGCACAATTATAAGCCATCTTTTTAATGACGGAAACCTGGATCCCCTGGATAATGCAATTATCGGGCAAAAAGCAGAGAATAATTTTTTTGGGAAGCCTTGCGGACTGATGGACCAGACTGCATGTGCGGTGGGCGGACTGGTTGCAATTGATTTTGAGGTGCCCGGGAAACCGCTTGTCAGTAAGGTGAATTTTGATTTTACTGCAACCGGGTATTCCCTGGTTATTACAGATACAGGGGGTGATCATGCCGACCTGAATGATGAATATGCATCATTGCCCGAAGAGATGAAATCCGTTGCTTCGGCTTTGGGCTCAGGTGTTTTGAGGGAAGTTACGCTTGGGGACATCGTAAGGGCCATTCCCGAATTGAGGCCGGTAACGGGAGACAGGGCAATTCTCCGTTCATACCATTTCCAGGAGGATAACCAGCGGGTGGTCAGGCAGGTGGAAGCTCTTGAGAGAGGGGATTTCAGATCATTTCTTAATATGGTTGTCGAGTCAGGTTACAGCTCTTTCATGTATAACCAGAACATTCACTCATCCCATAGCGTTAAAGATCAGGGAGTAGCTCTCGGACTTGCCATGAGTGAAATGGTTCTCAAAGGTGAAGGGGCCTGGAGGGTCCATGGAGGCGGATTTGCCGGTACGATCCAGGCTTTCGTGCCTGATTCACTTCTTGATCATTATATTAAGACAATGGAGCACATTTTTGGCAAGGGTTGTTGCCACAATCTGTTTATAAGAAACAGCGGAGCGATCAGGCTTCAGTTTTAGATAATCCTGAAAACCCGCGTCCCTGGTATGCGGTCATGTCCTGGAGTGGGTGCCCGAAAGGCATGTGTGGTTCGACCCCTTTAGTGGCTTAAAATTTAAATTCTTGCTTTTTTTGGCAAAATATTATTCAAACCTATTTGGTTCTGGCTATGCCAGGTTAGGGGACTGATCTTATAACGGAGATTGTAATTTTATTTCCAATTATTAATTTTCTGATATCAGGATCTCAAAATCCTCCATCAGTCCGTAATCAAAAAGGTCATAGCTTTTTCCGGGAGGCTGCACAGCGGGTGCATATTTGAAGCTCCAGGGGGTTACGATGCCGTAGCGGGTTACATTATGGTGAGGGCCCAGCAGGTTTTTCAGAGATCCGTAAACCGTTACCTCAATCTTGTTTTCACCCGCAAGCAGATATTTGGTAATATCTGCGCTATAGGGAGGTTGCTGGATTATACCTGCCAGCTCGTTGTTAACCCTTACCTCTGATACGGTTCCTTTCCATTCGCCAAGCTGCAGGACAGCTCTTTCAGGAACCTCCGTAAAAAACTCCCTTTTTATGTAGGAGACCCTGTCTGAATAGAAGGGATAACCCTGCTCTTTCCATGATCCATGAGAAAGTGGTTCCCGGGGCAACATTTTCCAGCCCTTGTCAACACTTTCCAGTGAAAAATATCCTGTAAGATAAACCGGTTGCAGCTCGGCAAGCATGCTCATGGGGCTGACAGTCAGGGTTATCGTATTGATTCCTTCACGAAGATGCCCGCCTGCATTGTAAACTGCAAAATCCTTATCCAGGAACCATCTGCCGGGAATGGGATCAAGGCTTGTATTGTTAACCGAAAAACTGAATATTTCCGGCCTTTCAGCCACAGCAACAATTGACTGCAGGTTGGTTCCTTCCCCGATAAGGAAATCATAAACAAACTCAAATCCCGTATCAGCTGCAAATGTGTCGGCATCAATCAGCTCAGTCTTAAACTGGATTGAATTTACCCAGGGATTATCAGGATAACCGTAATTCTGCCATACTTCATCACCGGCTGAGTAGTAATACTTTCTGCCGCGTGATTCCCCTTCAATTATCAATTCACCGTAATCAAGGGTCATCATGTTAGGAGAGAGTGGGGTAATCTCAGTTACGGAGGGAGTCAGCCTCTTGTCAGCCAGATTTGCAAGGGCCTCCGGCTTAAGAGGCTTGTCTGGGACATCAATGCTCCTGTCCGGTATAAAAAGCAGCAACGATCCGGCAGGTTTCACCAGAAACTCGATTTTCAGCCCTTCTTTATCATCAGCAAAAGGGTAGGAGGTGGCCATGCCTGTATCAGGATCGAGTTTTACCACCATCTGACCCCGAGTCACGAAATTGCCTTCAAAAACCTTTTCCGGTGCCGAATTGACAAGCAGCACCAGTTTGCCGTCGTCCAGGTCTCTTTTATGATGAAGGAACCACTTTGACTGCATGGAGGGTGGATTGAAGCGAAGGGTAGTATTTTCAAAAAGGCCGTAAACATTATCATCGGTAAAGCAGGATGCATGCAGCCACTGGCTTTCATATCCGGTCATGAGTGCAATCACGGCATCTGATGTAACACCATCTATCCTTTCCGGGATGGTTTGCAGTGATACAACCCTGCCGCCTGTTTCAAGGTATTGCTTAAGGAGGTCAAAGGTGGTCCGGTCAATGTTTTCCATACCGAAGGGAAGGACCACAAGATCATAGGCTGCTTCCCCTACAATCAGATGACCATTATCAACCCTGCCTATATCCTTTATAATGTTCTCCGAACCCAGGTCATATTCTATTTTATACTGCTCAAGCCTGTCGAGCAGGTTATGAAAACTGTCGCCAATCTCTCTGAGGAAATCATGCGGACTGTGGGATGAGTAGTACATCCAGGCAGTAGTAGTGGGTTCCAGTACAAGGACATTGTTGGTTTGCCGGCCGGCCGACATGGCTACCGAAAGCCTGGCGAAATAATCGTTCTGATGCCCGTACAGGTCCCACCACGGAGTGTGGTAGGAAAAATATTGCGGATAATCATGCTTGCGGTCCCCTACAAGAGTAGTGTGAGTCATATGCTGGTTTAAAAAATTTACTCCCAGCACATACATCCAGTCCCCCAGCCTCTTCATATCTTCAAAAGTAAGCTCCCAGCCGGCACCCCCGTAGGTTTCACATAAAGTCCTCGTCCGCCCCGTCTGATTTGCAACACTCCTTACCTCTTTTACATTTCTTGTATTCCCGAATTGAGTCGGACGTTCACTTATATACATTGTGTTAAAC
>SLOS01000108.1 GCA_007132365.1 Bacteroidales bacterium
ATCAGTTTCCAGGCTAAAGACATCTCACCTATTGACACAAGCAGCCTTGTGGACAAAGTGGAGGTAGCCATAATTGATTATCTGATTGAGAAGAAGCTCACCCCCGGTGACATGATCCCTAAAGAGGTGGAACTGGCAAAAACGCTGGGAGTAAGCCGTACTGTAGTCAGAGAATCCTTTAACCGCCTTAAAACCCTTGGTTTGATTGAGTCAATAAAACACAAGGGACCAGTCATCAGAAGCCCTGACTTGCTTAAAATATTAAAAAAAAGCCTGATCCCCGGAATCATGACCAGGGGCACACTCCTTGATATTTTCGAATTCCGTCTTGCACTTGAAGTAGGTATGGCAGATTTAATATTTATGAGAAAAAAACCCTCTGATATTGATGAATTGAATGAGATCATCAGCAAGGAGCCCGAATCCACAAACTCCGTATTGTTTGATGCAGAACATGAAATCAGGTTCCATGGTAAACTGTATGAAATATCGGGTAATACAACCGTTATGGAATTTCAAAGCGTCCTGTTCCCTATTTTCAGGTACATTTACGAATCAAAGATAATTGAAAGGCCGGCTAAAAGAATCAAACACGTTACTCACAAGCAACTGGTGGACATTCTTCGGGACGAGACACCCGAGGCTTTCAGGAATGCCATGAGATTACACCTTGACAATCATTTTCAGAGACTTGAGCTAATTCATCCTGTAAAAGAGTGTGAATAGCAAATCTTAATTACTAATAGCGCCGGTATTACTGTAATTTCTGTAATCTTTCTATCACCTTCCCCTGTACAGGTAGAGTGGGCCTGTAAATTCATACTCCCTGTCATCCCATCCGACTCCGGTGATAACGTAGAAATAGACGCCCGGTGACGCGGGGCTCCCATCAATTTCTCCATCCCAACCCTCATCCGGGTCGGACCACTCAAATATCTTCCTGCCATTACGGTTATAAATCACACCTTTAAAATCCCGCATTGATACCGCCCTGACAAGGTAGCCGGGGTTGAAAGCGTCGCCGTCCGGTGTAAAGACATTGGGCACCTCCAGCTCTGACGGCAGTACCCTTACCGGTTCAGGATGGCGGAATATATCATCACAAAGCCCGGCAATGGTTCGCAGCGTAACATTATACTCACCAGGTATGTAATAGGTATGCAGGGGATCAGGGGTGATATCATCAGGAGGCTCCGTATCCATAATTCCCGGGCTGTAGTCAAAATACCATTCATATTGTGTGACATTCAACGACTTGCTCGCATCAAACTGAACCTCCAGCGGTGCCTCTCCCTCCCGGTTATCCATTTCAAACTCTGCCCTTGTTGTAACCGGGTCTTCTGTAATGGTATAACTGGCCGTGCACAAATAATATTCGACCATAAATGTATATTCCGTCACAACCGATGGGGGGTTCCATATACGTATTTCAGGCCTGTTGGGTGTGGGTATAAAGGGATCGGCTGTCCATATGGCATCAGACACGACCGTAAGTGTATCACGTTCAGATGTAACAGGATTATAATAAGTAAAAGCCTCAATATCAATTTCTCCGGCAAGGTCGAGAACATTGCAGTCGTGTCTTACGACACGTGCAGAAACTGAGGGGCTGTTGACAAATATCCAGGCCCGGAACAGGGTGTCGAGCCCCTCTCCGTCATAGATCCGCACACTGTAACCGCCGCTTTCAAGACCGGTTATCTGAGAGCTCGTGCCCTGTATGGTGCTGAAAGGGGGATCAAAACCGGGCAGAAGGCTGTTGTAAACTGACCATTCAAAAGTCAGGTTTCCCGGAACTTCCTCGAAAGAGGCAGAAAGATTACCTTTTTCATTGCAGAAAATAAAAATAATATCTGCTGCAAGTTCAGGGTAATCTTCAACATACCGGGGTTCAGCCACCGAAGCATATCCGGATGAGGTTATCTGTGCCACCAGCGAAAATGACATAACCACGCAAGCTGTTGCCACACAGAGTGAAATTCTCAAACCCGGCCTCACAAAATCATTCATAAAACAGTTCCTCTTTGATGGCCTAAAAATATCAAATCTTTTGCAAACTACCTCATGTTGATAAATTGGTTCAAACTTATCTTGGAGAAAATAAAGATAGGGCTTAATTTTACGCTGCTTCTGACCCGTGTACCCGGATCAGGGCATGACAGGACAGGATCAGATCATCGGATTTGACCACTTTATCATAAATCAAGGACCAGGCAGGTGAGGGATTTTCTCAAAGATCTGAATGAAGCGCAGCAGGAGGCCGTAAGGGAGATAAACGGGCCCGCACTGATCATTGCGGGAGCCGGATCGGGCAAGACCAGGGTGCTGACATACCGTATCGCCTGGCTGCTGGATCAGGGCATCCCTGCATCGAACATCCTGGCGCTCACCTTTACCAACAAGGCCGCAGCCGAAATGAAGGAGCGTATCGGCACCCTCGTTGGATACGGTATATCACGGCACTTATGGATGGGTACTTTTCATGCGGTATTTTCGAGAATCTTACGTATTGAATCAGAACATACAGGCTACTCTCCCAGCTTCAGTATATATGATACCCAGGATTCAAGGAATGTTATAAAGGCAATAATAAAAGAGCTGAGGCTTGATGAGCAGATCTATAAACCAAACGAGGTTTTCGGGCGCATATCCTTTGTGCGCAATAACCTGGTCACCCCGGGAGCCTATGCAGCAAACCCGGTATTGGTCGCCGAGGACACCAAAAGCCGCAAGCCGGGGATTGCCGATATTTTCAGGCTTTATCAAAAACGGTGTCATGCTGCCGATGCGATGGACTTTGATGACCTTCTGCTGAATACCAATATCCTTTTCAGGGATCACCCGGGAGTTCTCGCCAAATACCAGGATATCTTCCGTTATATCCTCGTTGATGAATACCAGGACACTAACTATGCGCAGTACCTTATCGTATCAAAACTGGCAGCAGGCCATAAAAACATAGGCGTCGTCGGGGATGATGCACAAAGTATCTACTCCTTCAGAGGAGCAAGGATTGAAAACATATTAAACTTCAAAAAGGACTATCCGGGGTACAGAATCTTCAAACTGGAACAGAATTACCGGTCCACCAAAACCATTGTCAATGCTGCCAACAGCCTAATTGCCAAGAACAAGGGACAAATACGCAAAAAGATATGGTCGGCAAATGAGACAGGAGAAAAACTTAAAGTCCTGGAATGTGCAACTGACCACGAAGAAGGAGACTTAATTGCAAAATCCATCATCGGAAAGAAAGACTCCGACGGTTGTGAATATATTGATTTTGCTATCCTTTACAGGACAAATGCACAGTCCCGCATATTCGAGGAGGTGATGCGCAGGCGGGGCATTCCCTACAAGGTTTACGGCAGCCTCTCCTTCTATCAGCGCAAGGAGATAAAAGACCTTCTCGCCTATTTCCGGCTTACAGTAAATAACAGGGACCAGGAGGCTTTTTACCGGATAATCAATTACCCGGCAAGAGGGATCGGGAAAACCACTACCGACAAGCTTGTGAGATACTGTAATGAGAATGGCGCAAATCCGTGGGATATAGTCAGCAATATTGATAAATACAGCGGTATCCTGGGAATCAATCGCGGGACTTCACGCAAACTCGCGGATTTCAGCAGACTGATGACCAGCTTTTCCGGGGAGGCCGGGCAGCAGGACGCCTGGCAGATGGCAAGCCGCATCTCTTCCGCCTCGGGAATCCTGAAAGATCTTTTTGACCCCGGATCTGCAGAAAATATTTCCAAATATGAAAACATCCAGGAGTTGCTCAACGGGGTAAAAGATTTTACCATCCGGCAGTCAGAACAGGGTGAAAGCACTTCCCTTTCGTCATACCTGCAGAACGTGTCATTGCTTACCGACCAGGACACCGAAAAACCGGATGACCGAAACAAGGTCACCCTGATGACAATACACTCTGCGAAGGGTCTGGAATTTAAGCATGTCTATGTCGGGGGACTGGAGGAGGAGCTGTTTCCCAATATATGGGCCGCCACCTCCGAATCAGAGCTTGAAGAAGAACGCAGGCTGTTCTATGTGGCAATTACCAGGGCGGGTTTGTCGGCAACCCTCTCCCACGCACAAACCCGCTACCGGTGGGGAGTGCCGGCCATGTGCAAACCAAGCAGGTTCCTTTCTGAAATAGATCCCCGCTACCTGGAATATCCTGCCCCCGAATTCACGGGCAACAGAAAAACTAAAGGATCCTTCCCGGAAAACAGTGCCGGAAAAACAAAGAAGCCACACCTGCATCCAGGGCGGCTGATCCGGCTTGAACAAGCCGGGGCTATGCCGGATCCTGGCAGACCCGGCCATTCCGGATCTGCAGGTTCCTCTGCCGGCCGCTCCCCGGGCAGTCCCTCAGATTCAGATAACAGTAACGGAAATCAGGCAGCCAGTCCCTTATCAATACTAAAAGCGGGCATGATAGTTGACCACGAACGTTTCGGAAGGGGCAAAATAATAAATATTGAGGGCTATCCTCCTAACAGCAAAGCAACTGTACATTTCACATCATCGGGACAAAAACAGTTACTCCTGAAATTTGCAAAACTAAAGGTGGTGCAGGGATAACCTGACGAGCATGACCTTCCCGGATATCAGATGAAGCGGTAAAAAGGCAAATAAAACTGCAAAAACCATTTTTTAACCAGATATTTAGTAATTTTGCAAAAAGAAAACCCTGCAGAAAAAGATCATTACGCTGACTCATCAGTTAAAAACCCGGCAACAAAATAACGCAATACCACCGGACAAGATTATGGGGCAACCGCAATAGCATAAAAGAAAATCCAGTTAACACCATCATATCATGACAGAAAATAAAAAACAGCTGATTGAAGAATCCAGGAAGCTGACAGAAGATTACAACACCAACAGGGAAAAGATGGCCATTCCGGAATACGGCAGGAACATCCATAAAATGGTCAAACATATTTCAACCATTGAGGACAGGGAAGAACGCAATAAGGCGGCACGGACCATCATCTCGATAATGGGCAATATGAATCCCCACCTGCGCGACATAAACGATTTCAAGCATAAATTGTGGGATCATCTTGCAATTATCTCGGACTTCAAACTGGATATTGACTCTCCATATCCAGCACCGGAACTCTCCACTCTTACTGAAAAACCCAAACCGGTTCCCTATAATAACTATCCGATACGCTACAAGCATTACGGCAGATTACTGGAGCATATGATCAAGGCTGCTACGGAAATGGAAGAGGGTGAAAAGAAAGAGGCCCTTGTTCATCTTATTGCAAACCATATGAAAAAAAGCTATCTGACCTGGAACAAGGCACAGGTTACAGATGATATAATATATAATGACCTCAGAGAGCTTTCACGGGGACTGATTGAGAGGGGATCTGAGGTAAAGCTTTCAGAATCTAAGGATATATTGTCACGGTCCAAGAAGAAGAAAAGCCCCAGGAAATTCAACCCCAGGCAGGGGCAACGGTAACCTCCCGCCTGCCGCTGTAAAAGTTAACCATAAATCATAATAGAATATCCGCTATGGCTTCATTCGAGATCCGGGGAGGTTCTCCCCTCAGGGGGCAATTGACGGCACAGGGTGCCAAAAACGAAGCATTACAGATAATTTGTGCAACGCTCATTACACCCGAAAAGGTGACCATAAAAAATATCCCCGACATCCTCGATGTGATGCGGCTTATAGAACTTCTTGGCAAACTGGGGGTTACCATAAACAAAACAGGAGAGGGAGAATATGAGTTCCGGGCAGACAAGGTTGAACCTGAATATCTGCTGACTGATGATTTCAGGATAAGGGCCGCCGGGCTTCGCGGTTCGGTAATGATAATCGGCCCGCTTCTTGCAAGATTCGGTAAGGCATATATGCCGAAACCGGGCGGGGACAAGATAGGACGGCGCAGACTTGACACCCATTTTGCCGGCTTTATGAAGCTGGGGGCCAAATTTGTATACGATGTTAAAGAAGACTTCTACAGGGTGGAGGGGCAGAATCTGAAAGGATGCTACATGCTCCTGGACGAAGCCTCTGTAACCGGCACCGCAAATATAGTGATGGCTGCTGCATTGGCAAAAGGAACCACCACCGTTTACAATGCCGCCTGTGAACCATACCTGCAGCAGCTCTGCAAGATGCTCAACAGAATGGGCGCAAAAATCAGTGGAGTAGGATCCAACCTGCTTACCATTGAGGGTGTTGAAAACCTTGAGGGTACCGAACATACCATTCTGCCCGATATGATCGAGATTGGCAGTTTTATCGGGATGGCTGCAATGACAGAATCGGAGATCACAATTAAAAACGTATCCTATGACAACCTGGGAATCATACCTGAAGCATTCAGGCGCCTGGGAATTAAGCTGGAACGGCGCAATGACGACATTTACATACCGGCTCAGTCGAACTATGAAATAGAAACATATATAGACGGCTCTATCATGACCATTTCCGATGCCATATGGCCCGGCCTCACACCAGACCTGCTAAGCGTTTTCCTTGTTGTTGCCACCCAGGCAAAAGGCAGCGTACTGATCCACCAGAAGATGTTCGAAAGCCGGCTGTTCTTTGTGGATAAACTCATGGATATGGGCGCCCAGATAATACTTTGCGATCCTCACCGTGCCACCGTTATCGGTCTGAATAAACAATTCCGCCTCAGGGGTACCAACATGGTATCACCCGATATAAGGGCGGGGGTGGCACTGCTTATTGCCGCAATGTCGGCCGAAGGCACAAGTATTATCAATAACATCGACCAGATAGACAGGGGCTATGAGAAGATCGATGAGCGGCTTAATGCCATCGGCGCCAAAATTAAAAGATTGCCATAAAAAAAAATTTATGGTTATCTTTGCAGGCTGTAACCAAAGAACATTGTAAATGCGAACCATAAAGATTGCCGGTGGTGCAGCGCTCATTCTGCTCCTTGTCATTTTCATCTACAACCAGAACAGATCAGGCGCAGAGATGTCTCCTGTTATGGAAACGGGTGTTGAACCTACCAACAGGATGGGAATTAACCTTGGCGACACGGCCCCCGAACTTGAGTTTGAATCACCTGACGGAGAACTTATTGCGCTCTCCACACTTCGTGGCAGCATGGTGCTGATAGATTTCTGGGCCTCATGGTGCGGACCCTGCAGAAGAGGAAACCCCTCCAAGGTAGCGGCATGGCATCAATTCAGGGACAGGGAGTTCATAAACGGCGATGGTTTTACCATATATTCGGTATCCCTTGACAATAACCGTGATGCATGGCTCAACGGAATTGAGGACGACAGACTGTTCTGGGAAACCCATGTAAGCGACCTCAAAGGGTGGAATTCAGTTCCTGCAGCTATGTACCAGGTAAGGAGTATACCAGCAAGCTTCCTTATAGACGGCGACGGAGTCATAATCGCAAGGAACCTTCGCGGAGACCTTATATCAGAAGCCCTCTACAGGTACCTGAAAGAGTAGAATCCTTTTTAACCGTGAAACATCCCGAAAAATCTGATATTTAATTGCTGCGGAATCAAGGGTATCATGTCAAAATGTCGGTCACTGATGAACGGCCCGGTATTTGTTTGGCAGTAATTTCAATAAATAATAATATTATTACTTAAGTAGATATGGTTAAAAACGAAGAGGGTAAAAAGACTAAGGACCCGAAAACAGGGAATGCTGAAATACGGGCAGATCAGGAGGCTGATCTGCAGAAAGAGGAGGAATCAGAGGCCACGGAAGATCAGGAGGCTGATCTGCAGACAGAGGAGGA
>SLOS01000038.1 GCA_007132365.1 Bacteroidales bacterium
ATCTGCAGGAACTGACTTTTGAAGGTTATGCGCCAAACGGAGTTGCTGTTTTCATAGAATGCCTCACCGATAATCATCTGCGTACTGTCGGGAGCATAAAGTCGATTTTTAATAAACGGGGAGGAAGTCTTGGAACCCATGGATCGGTTGCATTCCTTTTTGACCGCAAGGGGATGATCACCGTTCCTTCAGAAAAAATAGCAGATGCCGAATCATTTGAACTTGAGGTTATTGATGCGGGAGCTGAAGATATTGAGGTAAATGAAAGTGTTTACTATATTACCACATCCATGGAAGATTTTGGCAAGGTGAGAAAAAAGATTGAGGAGATGGGGATAGAACCGGAAAATGCAGAGCTTCAGCGCATACCGAATGATCTCAAACAGCTGGATGCGGGTGATGCAGTTAAAATTCTCAAAATCGTCGAAGAGTTTGAAGACGATGACGATGTTCAGAATGTATATCACAATCTTGATGTTACCGATGAGGTGGCAAGTGCCATGGAGTAAAAAATATCCTCATCCATCCGGCACCGGCTGTACTTGATAATATTCAGGCATAAATTTCTTTCCACTTGAAGGTATTACTTGTCTCTTTCCCCGAAAGGGATAACAGCCTTATCTTTCACTGAATATAAATCGGCCCGTCAGGTCCGAGAGGAATGCCAAGATAAACCCAAAGAACCATCAGCAGTGTCCAGAAAATGGTAAGAAAAATTGTATATGGCAGCATTGTTGAGATGATTGTACCGATACCATACCGTTCATCGTATTTCTGTGCGAAAGTTACTATCAGCGCAAAGTAACTCATCATGGGGGTTATCAGGTTAGTGAGCGAATCGCCTATCCTGAATGCAGCCTGGGTAATGCCGGGATGGTAGGGATTGTCAAGCAGCATCAGCATGGGAATGAACACCGGTGCTATTATGGCCCATTTGGCAGAGGCACTACCCATGAAGAGGTTGATGAATGCCGAAAGAAAAACAAAAGAGACGATCAGCATAGGACCGGTGAATCCTATATCTCTTAATCCGGAGGCCCCTTTGATTGCAATAATCAACCCAAGGTTACTGTAATTGAAGAAGTAGACGAACTGGGCAGCAAAGAAAACCAGCACTATATAACCGCCCATACCTGACATTGACCTGATAATGTGTTTCATCAGATCTTTGTCGTTTTTAATGGTTCCAACAATGATACCGTATACGAGAGCGGGTATGAAAAAGAAAAGCAGGATTCCGATTATTATCCCGTCAAAAAATGGGGAATGGAGGACCGAACCTGTTTCGGGATCGCGCAGCAATCCGTTTTCCGGAATAACCGTCAGGCTCATAAGGGCTACGAAAGCCAGGCTGACAATGCCTGCCCATCTTAACCCCCTGGTTTCTTCGGGGGTAAGCTGCTGTATGGCAAATTTCTCAGTGCTGCCTTCATATTTGCCAAGCCTGGGCTCAACAATCCTGTCGGTTACCCAGGTGCCGACGAACAGCACGACAAAGCTTGATGCTATCATGAAATAATAGTTCACGGCAGGGTTAATAACCATATCAGGAATGATAAGCTGGGCAGCGGATGTGGATATGCCTGCCAGTATCGGATCAACCGAGCCGATTAAAAAATTTGCGCCAAAACCGCCACTCACACCGCAAAATGCGGCAGCAAGACCTGCCATGGGGTGTCTTCCCAATGCATGAAACAGCATTGCACCAAGGGGAATAAGGATCACATAACCTGCCTCTACGGCGAGCCCGCTGATAATCCCTGCCAGTACAATTGCATATGTTATGAGCTTTGGCGGGGCACTCAGCACCAGTGATCTGATCATAACGGCAAAAAGCCCTGTCCCTTCAGCAAGTCCTATTCCCACCATAACCACAAGTACATAACCGAGGGGAGGGAACCTCAGAAAATTACCCAGAATATTGGTATACATCCACCTTATACCATCTGCACTCAGAAGGTTGTTAACCGTAACTATGCTATCATCCACCGGATGTACTGCAGAAGTTCCCATCCAGTATGTTAAAACTGACAGTAAGACGACAAAAAGAGCCAGAAGTGCAAAGATCGTTGCAGGATGAGGGAGTTTGTTACCTATTATTTCTATATAATCCAGCGATCTTGAAAATGCCCGTGAGAAAAAACCTCTATGTTTGCCTGGAACACTCATAAAATATTTCTTTTGGATTAACGGCTTGTTGTATTATGCAACCTGAAAACCTTCAAATGTAGATGAAATTTTTTTTAATAAAAAAAATGTTTATTTTGACAGAATTATTTATCCTGTTATTGGGATCTGGCCAAATGAGAATAGTTTATCCCTTCTGGTTTATTCTTTTATCTGCACTGATTCTTTCCTGTTCCGGCTTTGAAAGTATTGAAGTAGGCGATATAGATGATGTCAGGCTTAACCGGTTTGCCAACAGGTCCGTTGAGTTTGAAGTTTTAATGCCAATTGACAATCCCACTTCTTTCAGGTTCCGGATAGTAAATGTTGATCTTGATGTATACATAAACAACGAATATCTTGGCACTATCAGTAATGTTGACAATGTCCTGATCCCCTCAAGGTCATCTGAAATCTACACTTTTCCATTGAGGGTTCAATTCTCAAATATTCTGAAGGGTGCTGTTTCTATGTTCAATCTTTTTCTTGACCGGCAGGCAGAGATTGAGGTAAAAGGCAGGATCAGCGTTCGCTCTTTTCCTTTCATGAAAAGTATCGAGGTGGATGAAAAAACCCGTCTGCGGCTAAATTAACTGCTTTCCCATTTATGGCAAGAGTAAGTATTGCCGTTTGGTTTTTAATTTGATTAATATTTAATTTGCACATTGATCAGGTACATATAATAAATGTTCCGGATCCTGGTTTATTAATATTGCTGTGGTAAGGTCCATCAGGACAATATTTTATTTTAAATAATTACGGATGGGATTTATAAGAACCGGGTATTTGGCTGCCCTTTTACTGTTTAACTCTTCTTTACTCTTTTCACAATCATATACTTATAGTGACGGTTTCATGGACAGTGATAATGCTGGAAGATTAACTGTCAATCAGGATGAACGCCTGAATGAACTGGTGCGCCGCCATATTTCCATCAATAAACAGGAAGAGGGTATTCCGGGTTACCGTATCAGGATATTTTCAGAATCAGGTCAGCTTGCCCGCCCCAATGCCACTAATGTCAGGGCAAGGTTCTTTAACAAATACCCGGATATTGAAACCTATCTGGTTTATGATGCTCCCAACTTCAAGGTCTATGTAGGCGATTTCAGAACAAGAAGTGAAGCCCTGAAAGTTCAGAGAAAGATAAGCCGGGACTATCCGTATTCTTTTATTATAAGTGACCGGATAAACTTCCCGCCCCTCGATTAATAATTAAAAAATGACCGATTTAATCAAGCATGAGTGTGGTATTGCTCTTATCCGGCTCCTGAAGCCACTTGAATACTACCAAGAAAAATATGGCACCTGGAGATACGGACTCGATAAGCTTTACCTGCTTATGGAAAAACAGCATAATAGAGGACAGGATGGTGCGGGAGTAGTGAATATCAAGTTTGATCTGAGTCCGGGCAAACCCTACCTGTTTCGTCACCGTTCCAACTCACCCTCTTCCATAAATGATGTTTTCAGTAAGATCAACAGGCATTTTACACCTATCGAGGAGAAAAATCCGGAATTGCTTGAAGATTCTGCATATGCCCGTGACAATATTCCCTTTGCCGGGGAGATTTATCTTGGGCACCTTCGCTACGGCACTTTCGGGAATACCAGCATTGAACATGTCCATCCGGTGATGAGGGAAAATAACTGGAAGTCCCGGAATCTGGTTCTCGCAGGAAACTTTAATCTAACCAATACGGATGAGCTTTTCAGGAAACTGATCGGTTTGGGCCAGCATCCCAAGGCATATTCAGATACTGTTACCATGCTGGAGAAAGTCGGACATTTTCTTGATGAAGAGAATCAGAACCTGTTCAGAAAATATAAGAACGAAGGTTATTCAAACCAGGAAATATCGAAATTAATTGAATCAAATCTTGATGTGCACAAGGTCCTTGAAGATTCAAGCAAGGACTGGGACGGAGGATATACTGTTGCAGGAATAATCGGGCATGGTGACACATTTGTGGCCCGTGACCCCTGGGGAATCAGGCCCGCATTTTATTATCATGATGATGAGGTTGTGGTAGTTACCTCTGAGAGGCCGGTAATACAAACCGTTTTGAATGTTCCATTGGATAAGGTAAAAGAACTGAGTCCGGGTAACGCCCTCCTGGTTAAGAAAGATGGCAGGATCATTGACAAAATGATACGGGTTCCGCATCAGCGGCTTGCCTGTTCTTTTGAACGGATTTATTTTTCAAGGGGAAGCGATGCAGATATTTACCGTGAAAGAAAGAAGCTGGGCGAACTGTTAACTCCTCAGATACTTAAGGCAATTGATAATGATCTGGTTAATACAGTCTTCTCATATATTCCGAATACTGCTGAATCTGCATTCTACGGGATGATTAAAGGGATAGAGAATCATATGCTTGAGGAAAAAACCAGAAAAATAATTGCAGAAGGCGATAATTTAACTCCCGGGGAGATTACAGCACTTATTGCCGCCAAACCCAGGGTTGAGAAGATAGCGATCAAGGATGTGAAATTACGTACCTTCATATCGCAGGAGAAAGCAAGGGATGACCTTGCAGGGCACGTCTATGACATTACCTATGGTACAATTGTACAGGGAGTGGACAACCTTGTGATAATTGATGATTCCATTGTCAGGGGAACTACATTAAAGAAAAGTATTTTAAAGATTCTCGACAGGCTTGCTCCCAAAAAGATCGTAATTGTATCCTCCTCTCCTCAAATACGGTATCCTGATTGTTATGGCATTGATATGACAAAACTAACCGACTTTGTTGCCTTTCATGCAGCCATTGAGCTTTTAAAAGATTCAAACAGAGAGGATGTTATAAGGGAGGTTTACAGGCTGTCCAAAGATCAGCAGCATCTTCCCAGGGAACAGATTGTAAACCACGTTAAGGAGATATACAGGCCTTTTACTCCTGAAGAAATATCGGCAAAGATCACCTCTCTGCTCAAACCTGCTGATCTGAAAGCAGAGGTTGAAATAGTCTATCAGACAATTGAAAACCTTCACTTAGCTTGTCCTAATGATAAGGGCGACTGGTACTTTACCGGAAATTACCCTACACCGGGAGGGAACAAAGTTGTAAACACCTCTTTTGTCAATTATATTGAATCGCGAAACCAGAGATCTTACTGGGAGGCAGGACAGGGGTAAGCCCGAGGTTTAACTTAAAGATTTGCCTGGCCCGGTTGCTGCCGGGGCTGATGCATCCGGATTATCCGGTGTGGACTGTTATCAGGGTTTTTTCCGGATATAATACCTGACTCTCTGGTAAGTGGACACATGGCGATTGACTTTCTTTTCATACAGATCGTTCATAGTGATCATAATACCTGTTTCTTCCACGTCTCCAAATGATTTATTTATTACTGTTCCGAATACCTTCATTGAAGGGGAGAGGTTCATATAGGCATTGATCAGTGGCGGTATCACTTCTGAAAGATTTCTGACACGATGGGAAAGTATTTTGTAATCTGCCTTATAATTATTTCCGTAAAATACTTTTTCAAGCTCTGCAACATCTATGTTCAGTTCAAGCGGATCCATGGGCCGTACAAGTTCGTCCGGGTCTGGAAAATGCTTTTGCAGAAAATAAAGGATCAGATTCCTGGCTTCCCGGTTGAACCATTTGTACATTGTAACCTTGCCAAAAAAATACTTCATTTTCGGGTTATCCACCATTATGGCACCCAGTCCGTCCCACAAATTGTCAAGTGCAAATACACCTTTTCTGGCCCTGGCGGTGGACTGGTACGCAGGTTGAACGAATGACCTTCCCAGTTCAATCAGGTAGGGAAGATAATTACTGGTAAATTCATCAGAGAAATTAAAAAGCCTTGAGGTTGCAAATCTTTGAGGGTTTAGAGGTTTGTCAGCCGGGGGAATGTAAAACCTGTAGCCCCCAAGTATCTCCCTGTGCTTGGGATCCCAGACAATTAGCTGTTTATAAGGCTCATCAGAAGTGTCAAAATCATCAAGATCAATATTTTTTCCGGTTCCTCCGCCTGCACGGCGGAAGGAAAGCTCTCTTAACCTTCCTATTTCAGTAATGATATTGGGAGAATTAATATGATCAATAATATAGAGTTCATTCCCGGCGTTGTTGGTTTTTCTTACAAATTTTGAAGGGGTCAGCTCTTTTTCAATTATTTTCGCACTGACGGGAGCTATTATCGGTTCCATATAATAATGAGAGGTTCGTATTTTTATGTTAAGGTCCGGTGTAAAAATACAACAAAATAGTAACCAGCCTATGGCTGCTAAAATAATACTTTTTTAGAACGGATTTTATAAAATGTTCGAATAATTACGGTATAAATTCAAAATAAACCTTTTATCATCATTCCGGGTCTTTACCAGAGAATCAGATAGCCGGTTTTTGGAGGCTTGAAGTAAAAAAAGTGACTTTAAACCGTAAGGAATTTTCAAACTGGCAGGGCATAAACGGTTTCTTTTATCTCATTGGCCCATTCTGCCAGGGATTTTGATTTGTCAAAGTGGCTCCATGGAACCGGTTTACCTATGGTAACATGAATTTTCTGGTGTCTTTGCCTGAACATTTCATCGGGCAGGTAGAACATTTCAATGTTTGCTTTGATGCCAAGCATCTTGCGCAGGTTTGCCAGACGGTAAAAAAAAGGTGAATTCTTTCCTTCAAAATGGACCGGTATAATATCCCTTTTATGATCTATAGCTTTTTTAACGAAATTTTTTTTCCATTGAAGATCCACAATCTTCTTACCCTGTTTACGTGAACAAAGTCCCGCGGGAAAATAAAGTACCTGATAATCCGACCTGTAGAGTTCTTCAATTCTTCTTACATATTCGGCGGACTGGCGTCCGTGTTTGTTTACAGGTATAAAAAGTGGCTCAAGGTTTTTTAGGTTAAGCAACAGGTCATTAACAATAAATTTTACATTTTGATGGTGCCTTCCTATTATGTCAAGGAATACCATTCCGTCAAGTCCCCCCAGCGGATGATTTGAGACAAAAATAAACCTTCCTTCCCGGGGAATATTTTCTTCTCCGGATACGGAATATTTAAATTCATAAAATTCAAGCACATGGGCTAAAAAGTCAAGTCCCTGTTTATCCCTGAATTTTTCAAGTACAAAATTTATCTCATCCTGGTGGATTGTACGCTTTATATAGCTAAGAATAAATTTGGGGATCATTTTGTAGATATGCGGATTTTTCTTTTTGAAAATAGCGTCCACATCTATATTTACGGGCCCCTGAAGTGGTTCTTTTTCTGTCATTGGATTGATAAAATGCTTTGTAAATACAAAAATAGTAAGAATTGGTTAAAAAAGTTATTAACAAAGTGGTGAAAAATGGGGTAAAGTGGTTGAAAGTGGATATTTTTTTTTATTTTTACCTGTTAAAAGCTGAATTTATGGCAACTTTTATTGGTGATTTTACATGTAAAGTTGATTCAAAAGGGAGAGTGATCCTTCCTTCGGCATTTAAAAAGCAGATGCCTGCCGCAGCTATGGATAAATTTGTTGTAAAGAAAGATATTTTTG
>SLOS01000047.1 GCA_007132365.1 Bacteroidales bacterium
TCAGCAAATGGCGCCTGGCACTACCGGTGTCACCTGGCAAAACCGGTACGGCAGAACAGTCGGTTATACTGTCTACAGGAGTATGGATCATTTCCGGGAATATTTCCGGGAAAGTGAAATAAGCGATGTCTTTCTTTTCAACACACCGGAGGGAGACCTGGAAGTGCTTGCCGGCATGGGGCGGACAGGCCCGGGGCGGACCGGCTTGCTGGAGCTGATGCTTGCTTTGCAGGACGGGCCCCTCCGTTACAGTCTCCCAAAACTTCTCACCATGGCTACGCTGAACGGGGCTCTGGCTTCCGGATACCGGGGGGAGGCAGGCAGCCTGTCGCCGGGTATGCGTCCGGGACTGAATATCATTGAGGGTGTCGATATCGGGAAAATGCGGTTGCTGCCGGTAAGCCGGATCAGACGTATATACTGAAAGAACGCAGGAAGCATACTTCAGAAAAAAACCTGTTACCGGAAAAAAAGGGAAATTCCTGTCAGATGAAATTCATACAAGTCGGCCTGCAAACCACACCTCCCTATTCCACTCCCCGTCCCTTCAGCCATTCCACTGCCTCAATGTCGTAATGCAGTATGTGGTTGATAAGCCAGTTTTCAAGGTAAAAGTACATATCCTCACAAACCTCTTTCCTGCCGTTCTGATAATCTTCCTTGAATTGTATTATACGGTTAATGAAATTGTTGTGGCTCTCCTGGTGTTTTGAGAAACCTGAGTAACCGGACTCCTTGAAGTAGATCTCTTCATTTATCAGGTAGTGTTCGGCATAGTGCACAAGTGAAAAGAAGATGTCAGCAACTTTTATTTTGCAATCTTTTTCGGTGATTACTTTCTTAAGCTTGTTGATGATCTCAAAAAACTTCTCCCGGTGTTCATCAATTGCTTTTACTCCAACCTTGTACTCATCCTTCCAGATAAAGGGTTCGGGTGATATGGTTCCGGACATCTTATCGTCTTTTGAGGTTTAATTTATTATATGCAAAATTACGCTGAAAATGGTTTTATACAATGACTATTGTCATGCAGCCTGCTGTATATGACGGACAGAGAGATTGTGACCCGGATTCGCAGGGAAAGCCTTTTTCACCCCGCGCCTCTGTATCATAGAATATTTGTATTACTATTGAAGATTGGCCGGTACCTGGCCGGGACGACAACCGGAATATTTGGAGCCGGAATACTTTTTTTTACAAAAAAACATTAAGTTCGCTGGCAATTTGATTTTCAATGGCGACATTTTTATTCGGTGAGATTGTTTTTGGCCCGGTAAAAAGCAGAAGACTGGGTGTTTCGCTTGGCATAAACCTTTTGCCGGGGGACAGGAAATGGTGCAGTTTCAATTGTATCTATTGCGAGTGCGGATGGACCAGCCAGGAACAATACAATGAAAAGGGGTTCCCGTCGCGACAAATGGTTAAGGAAAAACTTGAGGAGAAGCTGCTCATTATGAGCGGGATGGGGGAGCAGCCCGACTCGATAACCTTTGCCGGTAATGGTGAACCCACCCTGCATCCCTCTTTTGCCGGTATCATTGCCGATACCGTCATGCTTCGCGACCGCCTTGCGCCGGATGCACGTATAGCTGTGCTTTCAAATGCCACCATGCTGGACGATCCTTCGGTTTTCCGTGCACTTGGTATGGCGGACCAGAATATTCTGAAGATAGATTCAGCCAGGGAGGAGACTGTAAAGCTTCTTAACCAGCCCGGTGATGACTTCAGTCTTGATCAGGTGGTGAAAAATATTATGAGATTCGATGGGAAGTTTATTTTGCAGACCCTGTTTGTGAGAGGTGTATACAACGGTGTTGAGCTGGACAATGCCTCCGAGGAGGAGCTGAGGGAGTGGCTCCTGCTCGTGGAACGTCTCAGGCCCCAGATGGTCATGGTCTACACCATTGCCAGGGATACTCCGGTCAGGGGTCTGAGGAAGGTGCCGGCTGATGAGCTGTATTGCATTGCAGAAAGGGTGGAAAGGCTGGGTATTGAGGTGCAGGTATCAACATGACAATGAAAAAGCTGTGTGTACTGGTTTGCCCTATGGACTGGGGTCTGGGTCATGCGTCCCGGTGCGTAGCGGTTATAAAGGCTTTCCTCGCGGCCGGCTGCCGTGTGTTGGTGGGTGTTTCGGGCCCCGGTGCTGAACTGATCAGGAGGGAGTTCGGGATTACAGGTGCACCTGTAAAAGCAGGACAAAATGGTGTTGCCCGCCAGGTGTACCGTGACAGGTTAGCAGGCCGGCATGCAGATAGCAGGCAGAGGGGTTGCGAAAGTTATTACCGGCAAATGCACAGTGATGGCAGTACGGAGGAGAAGTACTGCAGCGACATGCTGCAAATAATTCCTTTCCCGGGTTTTTCTGTTTCCCGTTACAGGAAATTTTTTTTCCCCGGCCTGTTGATTCGTGTTCCTGCTTTCCTGCACCATATTTACCGGGAAAAAAGGGTTCTGAGGAGTCTGGTGGAAAGTTTCAGGCCGGATCTGATCGTTTCTGATAACCGTTACGGACTGGTGCACCAGGGGGTGACCTCTGTGATAATAACCCATCAGCTCAGACCGTCCATGCCTTTATTGCTAAGGCCGCTGGAGGGGCTGGTGTCGGCGGTGATAAGGCGCTGGGCCGGGGCTTTTGACGAATGCTGGATCCCCGATTGCGTTGATGATCCTGCTGCCGGAAGGCTGACTGCCGGGCATGAAAGGCTTCCTGCCGCATTTTTTACCGGCTGGCTGAGCAGATTTTCACCGGGAAGCTCTTCTGAAACATACCGGTACACCGGTGCAGGGCAATATGATGGTAGCGGACAACCTGGTGATTCTGTAAACTCTTCCACTTTGCCGTCAGGAGGCAGGGTCAGGCCTGCTGCCGCCTCATCCGCCCATTTCCGCTACAGGTTCATGTTCCTGCTTTCCGGACCGGAACCCCACCGCACAATGCTGGAGGATATGGTGAAAGCGGGGATTAGCAGTTTACCTGAAAGGGCATTGCTGGTAAGGGGTTTGCCGGGAAGTTTCCCCGAAAGGGAGATAAGGGGGAACCTGGAGATAGTATCTTTTATTGATTCAGGGGGACTTCAGAAAGCAATCGGGGAGTCGGAGATCATAGTCTGCCGCAGCGGCTACAGCTCTGTGATGGACCTGCTGGTGCTTGGCAGGACCGCCGTGCTGGTCCCCACCCCGGGTCAGACTGAGCAGGAGTACCTTGGCAAATGGCTCGCCTCGAAGGGATGGTTCAGGGTTGTCAGGCAAAAGGATTTTGATATGCAAAAACTGATTGCGCGACAGACGGGCGGGTTTGCCGAGGGGGGTGCGGAGAGGCCATCTATGGGTTGTGAGATCCTGCTTGAGCAGAGGGTGACGGATGTTTTGAGAAAAGCCTCTGCTGCCTCCGGTAGTGTTAAAAGCTGAACATCAGAAAAAAAGCGATAGCCGCCCCACCGAGATATCCGGTATAGATCTGGGCCGGTGTATGTGCCTTCAGGGTAAGCCTGGCCCATCCCGTGATGCCTGCGGCAAGGAAAACAATAACAAGGTAAAGCTGGAGGTTGATTCCGAATCTGAAAGCAATGGCAAGGAGCATGCCGGCGAGTGCGCCCAGGGCTGTCATATGCAGGCTTATCTTCCAGATGAGAGAGATCAGCGTACAGAAGAGAACCGTGAGGCTCGCTGTTATGGCATAGATATTTATCAGTCCGGGCACATTAATCCGCGCCAGCATATACCAGGTGAAAATATAAAAAACTACGGTGATCACAAGAGGCAGAACCCTTTCGCGGTGGTCATCCATCCGGAGGTTGCTGATCATTCTCTGGAACAACATGACGGGGGCCAGGGTGAGGGGCAGAATGGTTGTGCCGGTAAGAAGGATAAGAAAGATTGCACGTTTCTGCCCGTAGGTCAGGAAATCAAGGTAAGTGCCGGAGTTGAAAAGAAGCAGCATTCCCAGCGGGGGCATGATAAGGGGATGGAAAACAATTGAAACTATTCTGGCGAGACTGTTTTGCATAAAGGTATTTTTGGAAGGTGTCAGAGTTCCTTTCTAAGCCGGGCGACGGGTATGTTGAGCTGCTCCCTGTACTTGGCAACAGTGCGGCGCGCTATATTATAACCTTTTCCCTTGAGTATCGCAACAAGCTTCTCGTCTGTCAGCGGCGTGCGCTTATTTTCATTGTCAATGCATTCTGACAGTATATTTTTGATTTCGCGGGTCGATACCTCCTCGCCCGAGTCGCTCTGAAGTCCCTCTGAAAAAAAGGATTTGAGGGGAAATATGCCGAAATGGGTCTGGATGTATTTACTGTTTGCCACTCGGCTTATGGTGGAGATGTCAAGCCCTGTTTTTTCTGCTATGTTCTTCAATATCATTGGCCTCAGCTTTGTCTCATCCCCCTCGGCAAAGTACTCCTTCTGATAATCGATAATGGCGTTCATGGTGAGCATGAGGGTATTCTGCCTCTGTATGATGGCATCTATGAACCACCTTGCAGAGTCAAGTTTTTGTTTTACGAAATTTATGGTATCCTTATCCTCCTTGCTGCGCTTGTTTTTATTGTGGGAATATGTTTCTATCATCTCGCTGTAGGTGCGGTTTATCCGAAGCTCCGGGACATTATGGGAATTGAGGCCAAGCACAAACTCACCGTCTTTCATTTCGAGTATGAAATCGGGAATTATATGCTGTGAGGAATGCTGCATCGGGTCGCTGTAGGAGCTTCCCGGTTTGGGGTTCAGCTTCAGGATCTCCTCAACGGACCTCTTGAGCTGGTCTTCGGAGATATTCATGCGTCTGATGATCTTGTCGTAATGTTTGCGGGTGAATTCCTGGAAATGTGATTTGATGATCCTGCGGGCCATTTCAATCGAGGGATCGGACTGGTCTTTGCGGCTGATCTGTAAAAGAAGGCATTCCTGCAGGTCCCGGGCTCCCACACCCGCCGGGTCAAAATCCTGTATTATCTGCAGAATTCCGTACAGCTCCTCTTCTGACGTGCTGATGTTCTGGGTAAATGCAAGGTCATCAACTATGGCCTCAAGCTTTCGTCTCAGATAACCGTCGTCATCAATATTGCCAAGGATGTACGAGGCAAGCATCTCCTGCTTCTCGGTAAGCGAACGCAATCCGAGCTGGCTCTCCATGTGTGCCTGGAAATTGGGTGACGAACTGAGGGGGATCTCCGGCCTTTTGTCGTCATCCGAATAGTTGTTGGTGCTCAACCTGTAATTGGGGATGTCATCATCTTCCAGGTAATCTTCGAGCGAGAATTCCTCATCGTCATTGTCTGAGGTGTTTTCGTTCTCTTCATCATTCTGGTCATTTACATCAAAATCATCCAGCTCTCCTTCACCCTCTTCCAGTATAGGGTTCTCCTCCAGCTCCTTCTTGATCCTCTGCTCAAGCTGCATGGTGGGAATCTCCAGCAGCTTGATCATCTGTATCTGCTGCGGGGAGAGCTTCTGAAGCAACTTCTGCTGTAATCTCTGTTTTAACATAACTCCTGCCTGTTCCTACTTTGGCAATTTACAAAAATTTTATTTAACAATCATTCACCGTTAACGCGCTCTTTCTTATTTGTCTTCAGTGAATATACCTTGCAGTGTACCTAACTTTTTGCCATATCCCTTACTTTTGCCATTCTTTGTTCGATGGTATATTCCGGCGAGAGTGTTTATTATTAAAATTCAGCATTATTGGGTGTTCTCGGGAAAGGGATTACATCTCTTATGTTACTCATTCCGGTGATAAAAAGCATCATCCTCTCGAAACCGAGTCCGAATCCCGCATGGGGGGCAGTGCCAAAACGGCGGGTGTCAAGATACCACCAGAGCTCTTCGCGTGGTATGCCCAGCTCTTCTATCCGGTTCTCGAGTGCCTGAAGGTTCTCTTCCCGCTGTGAACCTCCGACTATCTCGCCTATGCGCGGGAAAAGCACGTCCATCGCACGCACGGTGGTCCCGTCGTCATTCTGCTTCATGTAAAAAGCCTTTATTGTTTTAGGGTAGCCGGTAATGATGACAGGCTTTTTATAATGCTTTTCAACAAGATACCGCTCATGCTCCGACTGGAGGTCGGCTCCCCATTGTGTGGGGAACTCAAATTTCACTCCCGATGAGCTCAGTATATCTATCGCTTCAGTATAGGTAATCCGGACGAAATCGGAGTTTATCACAGAGTTGAGCCTGCTGAGCAGCTCCTTGTCATACATGTCGTTGAGAAACCGGAGATCTTCATTGCAGTGCTCAAGGGCATAGTTAATAAGGTACTTGAGGAAATCCTCCGCAAGGTCCATATTGTCATGGATATCATAAAAGGCCATTTCGGGCTCTATCATCCAGAATTCCGCCAGATGCCTGGGCGTGTTGGAATTCTCGGCCCGGAAGGTCGGACCGAAGGTGTAGACATCCGATAGCGCGAGGGCACCTATCTCGCCTTCAAGCTGGCCGGATACGGTGAGGTTGGTCTCCTTGCCGAAAAAATCTTCCCTGTAATTGATCTTTCCGTCTTCTGTTCTTGGAGGGTTCATCATATCAAGGGTTGTTACCCTGAACATCTCTCCCGCTCCCTCGGCATCGGACCCGGTGATAATGGGGGTATGAAGGTAGTAAAAGCCGTTGTCGTTAAAATATTTGTGAATGGCATATGACATGGCGTGCCTGAGCCTCAGTATGGCTCCGAAAGTGTTGGTGCGGGGCCGCAGATGGGCTATCTCCCTGAGAAACTCGAGGGAATGGCCTTTTTTCTGAAGCGGGTAGGTGGCAGGATCGGCCGGCCCGTAAAGGTTTATTGATTTTGCCTGGATCTCCACGCTCTGCCCGCTGCCCATGGATGGGGTGAGGGTGCCGGTGACCGAGATGCAGGCTCCCGTGGTGACCTGCCTGAGCAGATCTTCAGGAAAAGCGGGCACATCGGCGACTACCTGAATATTGTTTAATGTTGAACCGTCATTCAAAGCGATAAAGGCAATGTTTTTGTTGCCACGGCGGGTCCTTACCCAGCCTTTAACGGTTATCTCTTTTTCCAGTTCCCCTGAAACCAGAGCTTCTCTTACCTTCGTCCTGCTTTTTATGCTCATCTTTTATCTTGTTGTTCAGATTTAATAATTGTTGTTCAGATATATTTATTGCTGCCTGGATATACTTTATTGCTGCCTGGATTTAAATGTTTTGATCAGATTTATGTGCTGTTGCACGGAAATTTCTATGCAAAAATACTATTTTTGACTTCATCCCGAAATATTTGAATTTTTAAGTGACCTGCCCGATCTCTTATCATGGGAATATTTGAATTTTTAAGTGACCTGCCCGATCTCTTATCATGGGAATATTTGAATTTTTAAGTGATCTGCCCGATCTCTTATCTTAAAATATTGTTATTGGTCACTTTATATTATTAATCAGATGCCGATAAGGTAACTTTCCCCGGAATATAACGTATAGTATTTTTAGCAGGATGCAGGATTTATTTTTTATTTGAGGGGAAAACCTCATAATTTTAAAAATCATCATTATTAATAAAACTTACGCGTTATGGAAAAGGCAGATAAAATGCTTCTTGTAACCTACGATTTTACGCCTGTATCGGATAATGCGCTGGCTCATGCATTGCGCATTTCCAAATTTACAGACTCTCCGATCAGGCTGCTGCATGTGGTTGAAGAGGGTTCCGA
>SLOS01000095.1 GCA_007132365.1 Bacteroidales bacterium
ATGTCGCGGCAAGGTACAGACATGAGGACTGGATCTTTGGAGCTGTGATACGCGATGCTTCCAGCACTTTCAATGTCTGGCAGTTCAGTGAGGAAAACCTCATCATAGAGATCGCCGATTCAGTTTTCAACCATCCCCCCGACAATTCCCTGGAAATGACCCTTCCGAGGTTATATCTTGGGGTTGCCAGGAATTTTGCAATCAGTGAAAAGATATCGCTTCTCGCGGAAATTAATGCCTCTGTTACGTTTGATGGCCGCAGTGCAGCACTGTTAAGCAGCCGGTTGATCGGCACGGAGCCGGTTATCGGGATGGAGGTCAATTACGGGGACCTGGTTTTTTTCCGGGCGGGACTCGGAAACCTGCAGCGGGTTACCGAATTTGACGGAAAAAAACGATTGCTTGCAGATCCCTCTGCAGGGATCGGGTTACACCTTGGTAGTTTTTACCTTGATTATGCAATGAGCAATATTTCACCCAAAACAATATCTTTGTATTCCAATATTTTTTCTGTAAGGTATGTGCTTGGCGGGGATTAACCCTATTTATAAGGAGTAAAATGAAGATTGCAATCGATTTTGACGGGACAATTGTTGAGGATGCATATCCTGATATAGGCAGACCGATGCTATTTGCCTTTGAAACCATGAAGGAACTGCAAAAACAGAATCACCAGCTTATTTTGTGGACATACCGTTCGGGAGAGGAGCTGGAGGATGCCGTGGAATTTTGCAGGGAAAACGGAATTGAGTTTTATGCTGTTAACCAGAGCTATCCTGAAGAAATATTTGATTCCGGGAGCAGCAGGAAGATACACGCCCATATTTTTATAGACGACAGGAATATAGGAGGTTTTCCCGGATGGAGCATGATCTGGCAGATGCTTAATGACGGTACTGAGGAGGGTCAAAACCTGTTTTTTGATAATCAGGGCGATATAAAACCCGGATTCTGGCAGAGAGTTTTCGGGAAAAAACGATGATCTGCACCCTGCTTCTTAAATATTTACCCCTGCTTCAGACAAGCTTGATTTGCATGGCAGGGACCTCAATTTTTAAACTATGCAGATATCTGAGATAAAAAGGATTTTCACTGCTTTGTTAATTGTCATTTCGGTTAACGGTTGCACTGAGGCTGTCCGCCAAAAAGGCAACGATCATAAAGCTACTCCCCGTCCCGAAACTGCCGCAGCACCGGTTCGGCTCTCCGGGCAGATCAGCCGGCCTGCCGACGGTGATACCTTTACGGTGGGGGATGATATTGTAATTGAGGTCAACCTGGATGAAGGTGCAGGTGAAGCAGTATCAGTGAAAATGACAGTTGATGGCAGGGATGCTCTGTTTTCCGGTGGTATTCCGGGTGAACTGGTCTGGAATTCAGGGGGACAACCGGTTGGCAGCCGGCAGGTCCGTATCACCCTCAGTTTTGATGATGAACGGACGGAAACATACCCTCTGAGGATTGTGCTGAGATCCGACATAGTTCCAACCCGCTACAGATACAGGATAGTAAACAGTTATCCTCACGATATCAGGGCTTTCACACAGGGACTGGTTTTTCATGAGGGGTATCTTTATGAATCAACCGGTCAGTACGGACAGTCGACCCTCAGAAAAGTTGAACCCGAAACGGGGGAGGTGCTTCGCAGCCTCAACCTGGACAGGGAGCTTTTCGGTGAAGGTTTGTGCGTGCATGATGGGAAACTTTACCAGCTTACATGGAAATCGAGGGTTGGGTTTATATACGATATTGAAAGCTTCCGCGTGCTGAGCAGGATCCATTACCCGACCGAAGGGTGGGGTCTCACAAGTGACGGAGTTAATCTGCTGAAAAGTGACGGGTCACATTATATATATGCACTTGAACCTCAATATTTTTCAGAGATTGACCGGTTTGAGGTATTTGACAATAATGGAAGGGTTGAAGGGCTCAATGAGCTTGAATATATTGACGGGACTATCTATGCCAATGTTTTTGGCACTGATGAAATTGTAATGATTGAGCATGAATCAGGGAGGGTGACCGGAATTATTGATCTTACAGGATTACTCGACCGGAGTTATCATCATCCAAACCTTGATGTGCTCAATGGTATTGCATATGATCATGATAATGACCGTCTTTTTGTTACAGGTAAAAACTGGCCCAGGCTTTTTGAGATAGAACTGGTTCGGGTATAAGGGGTAAAAAGTGACATCAGGGGCAACGGGAATGTCAATTTACCGGATCAGGCTGATCTACCTACGAGAACCCGGATGCTTCGTGGTATGATATCAAAGGTGAAGGGGCTGTGGCCAAGGGACTCCCCGTCAGTTTCCAGATGTATCAGCGGTTCTGAATCTATGAAAATTGATTTTCCCTTATAGGTTTCAACCATCGGGTGCCTGTTTATTGTACCGTTGTAGAGGCGCTTCAGATTCAGTATGACATCATGTTTCTTTATCTTGTTTATGACCGTGATGTCAAAAAGACCGTCATCGGCGATTGCATCGGGAAGCTGCATCATCCCTCCCCCATTGTATTTGCATATACCTATGCTGATATTGAATACGGTGTTGTTTATTTCATTGTCGTCTATACTTATTCTTGTATTTGTATGGCGGTATTTCACAAGGGAGGTGATTATGCTCTTCAGGTAAGCCCATGGCCCTCCCCTGCCAGACTCTTTCATTTTGTTGGTTTTGCTGACTACAAGTGCATCAAATCCTATGCCTGCTATATTTACAAAATACCGGCTGTTCTCATCCTGCCCACTATAATACCTGACCACGCCTGCGTCCTGGATAAAACCGTTATTAAGTTTTATCGTTGAAATTGCTTCAGAATAATCATGTGGTATACCGAACATACGGCCCCAGTCGTTACCTGTTCCGACAGTTATCATACCAAGTGATATCTCCTGGGTGGGATAGCGTTTTTGCATAAAGATCCCGTTTACAACCTCATTCATTGTACCATCACCTCCCACCACTATCAGGTTTTTGTATCCGCTTTCAATATGTGAAACGGAAATATCGATTGCATGTCCCGGAGCTTCTGTAAATAAAGCTTTGAATGTGATACCGGCACTCCTGAGGAGTGCAGATATCTGTTCCCAGTCTTTTTCACCTTTTCGCCTGCCGGCGTTTGGATTGACTATGACCAGGTGTGTGTTATTATTGTATGGTGTCATTTTTTGGCAGAAGGATAAACCTGCGACTTTTTCACCACCAAACCTAAACTTTTTTTATTTATTTCACAAGCCCTGATATATTTTACGGCTGAATTAGCAATGAAAGCATCCGGGTGTTCTATTTATAAACAACTTTTTTCCGGCCTGACAAATTGAAATCCTGACAGTAGGTTGCAAATGAGTTATTTCCAAAGTGACTGTTAACAAGCTGTTGAAAAGCCCTGTTTTATTGTTAAAAACTCGCTTTCAGCCTCAATGATCACTTATGCCATTTAAGTTGTACTTTTGATTTTTCTTAGAATTATTTTAATTATTATTGTGCTGAATTTCCTTTAAAAAAATCTTCGATGGCCAAAGTTATTTCACTTGCCAACCAGAAAGGCGGCGTTGGAAAAACCACTACAGCGATTAATCTTGCCGCCAGTCTGGCAGTACTTGAACAAAGAATCCTTTTAATAGATGCTGATCCGCAGGCAAACGCCACCTCAGGAATGGGTTTCGATATACGCACCATAAAAACAAGTATTTATGAATGCCTTATAGATGATCTTGATCCCAACGGAATCATTCTGAATACCGAGGTTGAAAAGCTTGATCTTATCCCTTCGCACATTGATCTTGTCGGAGCGGAGATTGAGATGACAAATCTTCCGAAACGTGAAAAGATCCTTAAATCAGTCATCTCCAAAATTGAAGATAATTATGATTTCATACTGATAGATTGTTCTCCGTCACTCGGTCTGATAACTTTAAATGCATTGACTGCCTCTGATTCAGTACTCATCCCTGTCCAGTGCGAATACTTTGCACTGGAAGGCCTTGGGAAGCTTTTAAATACAATAAAGATTGTACAGAACCGTCTTAATTCCGGTCTCGAGATAGAAGGTTTCCTTCTTACCATGTATGATTCCAGGCTTCGCTTGTCAAATCAGGTTGTTGAGGAGGTCAGGAAGCATTTTCAGCAGATGGTTTTTGAAACCATTATTCAGAGAAACATTAAACTCAGCGAGGCGCCGAGTTTTGGAAAGCCTGTCCTTATGTACGATGTTAACTCAACAGGGGCAGTCAATTATCTTAATATGGCAAGGGAACTTCTTCAGAATAATGATAAGACCCGCATAAGTAATGCTGAAAAATTCATTGAATAACGATAATTAATCATTAAAGAGCAAATAACCTGATGGCTGCAAAGAAGAATGCTTTGGGAAGAGGCCTGAGCGCATTGATTACAGATGAGGAGCCCCGGAGGCGTGACAATCCGGCATGGCACGACGAGATAAGCCTCAGCCTTATTGAGGCCAACCCGTTTCAGCCCAGGACAAGGTTTGAAGAAGAATCTCTTCATGAACTGGCCATGTCAATGAAGGAGATAGGTATTATCCAGCCTGTGATTGTCCGCCATAAAGAAGATGGAAAATACCAGCTTATTGCCGGTGAAAGGCGTTTAAGGGCAGCTCATATTATTGGCATGGAAACTATTCCCGCCTATATAAGGAAGTCAGATGACCAGGGACTTCTGGAGATGGCACTTGTTGAAAATATTCAAAGGGAGGATCTTGATGCTATTGAAATTGCCATCAGTTATCAACGCCTGATGGATGAATGCAACCTTACCCAGGAAAACCTGAGTGAGAGGGTGGGTAAAAAGCGTTCCACCATATCCAACTATATCCGGCTGCTGAAATTACCCGCTGAGATCCAGCTTGGGATCAAGCACAGGCAGATAAGCATGGGTCATGCGCGTTCCATTATCAGCATTGATGATCCTGATGCCCAGCTGGAGCTTTACAACAACATTATCAATAATGATTTGTCAGTCCGGAAAGTTGAGGAGATTGTCAGGAACAGGGATGATATTAAACCACCTGGCAGCATGCCAAAAAAGGTAAATAATCCGGATCCCGGTGAATATGGTTCCCTGCGCGACCATCTGGCAGGTTTTTTCGGTACTGATGTTGAGTTCAGGAGAAATAACACAGGTAAGGGAAAAATTGTTATCCCTTTCAATTCCAATGAGGAACTTGAAAGAATAATGGGGCTGCTTGACAAACTAAATACTTAAACCTGCCGGGACCACGTTATTTTGAAGTACCTGAACATTACCCTGTTTTGAACAACATACTGCGTACTTGTATTCTTTGCATCCTCATCCAGTCAATAAACCTCTTTGGCTGCCCGGAAGTTTATTCCATTCAGGATACCCTTATTATTGAGAGTACCAGTGAAGAGGAGCCAGCAGGGGAATTCCACCCTGATCCGCGCAAAGCAGCAATGTATTCAGCTGTTTTACCAGGTATGGGTCAGATATATAACAGGAAATACTGGAAGGTTCCCCTGGTATACGGGGGATTTGCTGCACTTGCGTGGTATACCATGTTTACTCATGATGAATTTGTGCGATACAGGAATGCACTTAATTTCCGAACCGATGGAAATCCCGATACCATCGATGAGTTTGCTGATGATTTCAGATATACCGAAGATATTCTAATGAGGTTCAAGGATTACTACCGGCGTCAGCGTGACCGTACAGTTATATGGACTGCCCTGTTCTATGCGATTAACATAATTGATGCAACCGTAGATGCCCATTTGTTTGAATTTGACATCGGTGAGGAACTTGGCATGAAAATAGGTCCCTCATTCAGGGGGCTTGACCAGCCAATGGTAAACAGGCCCGGGGGGCAAATGAGTGTGGGTATAAGATTCAGTGTAAATTTTTAATATATTAAAAATATTTTTCATCTTGATTGTGTGTAATTTAAGATAAAAAAATTTCATGTATATTTGCAGCTAAAATCGGTTGATTATATGAAGAAACAGGTTGTAATTACTGCCATCTCATTTCTTTTGATATGCAATCATGCTGGTGCGCATGCAATTTCACTAAACCGCATGTCTCAAATTTCAGTGAATGATTCAATAACCCATGACAGCATCCCGCTGATACCGGTTGCTGATTCAATTCAGCAGGATAGCATACCTGCAATATACGATCCTGTTGAACTGATATTTGAAAGCAACCTTGACAGCTTGCTCAATCTGTGGTATGTAAAGAATGCCACCAGACAGGGCCGGGAGAGGCCGGTGATTGACAGTTCGGAGTTTGTAATCCCTGATTTCCCTGATTCAGTTTTTATTGAGAGGCTGAGCAGGATCCCCTCGGTCATTGACCTCTCATACAACAGGGTGGTCAAGAATTTTATTGATGTATACACCAAAAACCGGAGAGAACAGGTGGAGGTTATGCTTGGTCTAACGGACTATTACTTCCCGATTTTTGAAGAGGTCCTGGATTATTATGACCTGCCGCTGGAGCTGAGGTATCTGCCTGTTGTTGAATCTGCCCTGAATCCCCGTGCCGTTTCACGTGCCGGTGCAACCGGGATCTGGCAGTTCATGTTTGGTACGGCAAGGATGTACAACCTTACCATGAACTCCCTGGTTGATGAAAGGCGCGATCCCTATGCATCAACACATGCTGCTGCAAGGTATCTGAGAGATCTTTACAGGATATATAAAGACTGGACCCTGGTACTGGCTGCCTATAATTGCGGGCCCGGAAATGTTAACAGGGCTATACGCAGAGCCGGAGGATCACGTAATTACTGGCAGATATATTATTTCCTTCCCAGGGAGACCAGGGGATATGTACCGGCTTTTATTGCGGCAACCTATGCCATGCACTTTTATGAAGAGCATGCACTTTACCCGGCCGATATTGAGCTGCCGGTATATACCGATACGATAATTATAAACAGGGAACTGCATCTTATGCAGGTAGCTGAGGTACTGGATATTCCCATAGAGATGCTGAGAGATATAAATCCACAGTACAGGCGTGATGTTATTCCTGCCAGTGACCGGTCCTACTCCCTCCGGTTGCCTGTTACCTGCACCTCGAGATTTATCAGTTCTCAGGACAGTATATTTGCACACAGGGCCGATCATTACCTCAGCCGTGAAAACCTGATTGTCACTCCGGGAAGGACCGGATTCACACCTGATCCGCCTGCCGGAAGGTCTCAGGTAAACTATACTGTTAAATCGGGTGACAACCTGGGATTTATTTCCCAGTGGTTCAATGTAGGGGTCTCACAGCTCAGGGCCTGGAACAACATAAGAGGCAACCTGATCCGTACGGGTCAGCGTCTTGTCGTTTATGTGCCAACTAACCAGACTGATTATTACAGGGAGATAAACAACCTGAGTTTTGCGGAGAAACAAGCAAGGGTTGGAAGGGCCCCGGCGGCTAACCAGCCGGCAGTTGTCCTCGCGGCAGACGAATCAGGAGAGTTCCTCTACTATACAGTCCGCCAGGGCGACACGCTTTGGGATATTGCCAGGCAGTTCCCCGGTGTAAGCGACAGGGATATTCTCAGCCTTAACAGGCTGAGCAATGCCAACCGTATCTATCCGGGACAACAGTTGAGAATCAGACCGGCGGACTGAC
>SLOS01000214.1 GCA_007132365.1 Bacteroidales bacterium
CTTAAAGTTATGTCAGACATTGCATCAAGAGTAAAAGCGATCATTGTTGATAAGCTTGGCGTTGATGAAAGTGAAGTTACCCCTGAAGCTAGCTTTACTAACGATTTGGGTGCAGACTCCCTGGATACGGTTGAGTTGATTATGGAGTTTGAAAAAGAATTCAATATGTCCATCCCCGACGACAAAGCTGAAACCATAAGTACTGTGGGTGACGCTATCAAATTCCTTGAGGAGGCTGCAAAGTAATCAATCTTCACCAGTTTTAAATTATAAGTTATGGAATTGAAACGAGTTGTTGTAACAGGTCTTGGAGCAGTTACACCTTTAGGTAAGACTATCAATGAGTTTTGGGAAAATCTTAAAAACGGAGTAAGTGGTTCAGACCTGATCACTCGTTTCGATACCGAAAAATTTAAAACAAAATTTGCCTGTGAAGTTAAGAACTACGATGTAAATGATTATTTCGACAGGAAAGAATCAAGGAAGCTGGATCTTTATGCACAATATGCACTGGTAGCAACCGATCAGGCATTCAGGGACTCAAAGCTTGATTTATCTGTCATCAACCTTGATAAGGCAGGTGTTATATGGTCTTCCGGCATTGGCGGACTGCAGACTTTTTTTGATGAGATCGCCGGATTTGTCAAGGGAGATCATACCCCGCGTTTCAGTCCTTTCTTCATCCCCAAAATGATTTCTGATATTGCATCAGGACATATTTCCATTAAATATGGTTTCAGGGGGCCCAACTTCAGCACCGTCTCTGCATGTGCTTCTTCAACCAATGCACTTATAGATGCCCTTACCTACATAAGGCTGGGGAAAGCAGACCTTTTTATTACAGGTGGTTCAGAGGCGGCCATAAATGAAGCAGGTCTGGGTGGATTCAATGCAATGCAGGCACTTTCAACCAATAATGAAGAATACCAAACAGCCTCCAGGCCATTTGATGTTACAAGGGATGGTTTTGTTATGGGTGAAGGTGGCGGAGCCCTGATCCTGGAGGAATATGAACATGCAGTTAAACGGGGAGCAATTATTCATGCTGAGATTGTCGGAGGAGGTATGAGTGCAGATGCCTACCATCTCACAGCCCCCCACCCCGAAGGACTGGGTGCAGCCAAAGTGATGGAAAATGCCATTGAAGACGCCGGACTCAAGCCGGAGGATGTCGACTATATAAATGTTCATGGCACGGCAACTCCCCTTGGAGATATTGCTGAGGTAAAAGGCATAAAGAAAGTTTTCGGCGACCACTCCTACAAGCTGAATATCAGTGCAACCAAATCGATGACCGGACATCTTCTCGGTGCAGCCGGTGCAGTGGAAGCAATAGCCTCTATAATGGCCCTGAAAAATGACATAGTACCCCCTACTATAAATTTTAAACACGAGGATCCCGATCTTGACAATAAAATGAATTTCACGTTCAACAAAGCGCAGTCGAGAAATGTCAGTGTGGCGTTAAGCAATACATTTGGTTTTGGGGGACATAATTCATCTGTTATTTTTAAAAAACTGCAATAGCCAGGTGCTCAATACCCTGATCAATTTCATTAACCCGTCTTCTGCCGGGGAAAAAACACTGTTAAGGAAAATCCGCTCCCTCACAGGTTTTAGTCCGGGAAACATTAACCTGTATAAATCTGCACTTACTCATAAATCCCTTAATAACGCACCGTCTGAAAGTCGCCGCAATGATAATGAAAGGCTTGAGTTCCTCGGTGATGCCATATTAAGTGCTGTTATTGCTGATTACCTTTTCAAACGATATCCCGGCTGCAAGGAAGGTTTTCTTACCCTGATGAGATCTAAAATGGTCAATCGAGAGAACCTGAATAAGGTTGCAATATTGATGGGGTTTGACGAACTGGTATTAATAACCAAAAACGGGATCACTGCTAAAAAACATATCTACGGGAATGCCCTGGAAGCTATCATCGGGGCCATTTACATTGACAAGGGTTTTAAAAAGGTTAAGCATTTCATAATAGAAAAAATCATCAGTCTTCAACCAGACCTTGATCATCTTGCCTGCGAGGACAGGGATTTTAAGAGCAGGATCATTCAGTGGGGGCAAAAAAACAAGCATGAAATCAGCTTTGAAAGCTATGAGCTGAATGAGGTAGACACACCTGAACCGGTATTCGTAGCTACCGTTTATATTGAGGATAACCCGGCAGGTGAGGGCCTGGGGACCACAAAAAAGGAGGCTCAGCAGGATGCTGCCCGTGAAGCACTCGAAAATCTGCCTTCCTGACCCGGCAAATACAATAATAAATAAAAAGTCCCGCTTATTATATTACCTTGCATTGGATATTATATTACCTTGCATTGTGTATTCAGGATCTGTTCCATAAATAAAAACAACTTGATCAATGAAGAAGAGGGTCCACAAGCTGATATTATCGGATTCAGATCCATATAAACTATTGGGCATATCTTCACATGAAAATGACTATCGCCTTAGCTGGGCATTGAATAGTAACCTTGGATTGAATTTCTGTAAAACAGAAAATTTAACTGTTCAACCCAATAACGAGGAAGAGAAGCTGGAATTTTCCGTTTTTCAATCTGTATTGGAAAATAAATCACTAAAAATGAATTTAATATCAAACAGATGTCCCAATGGCTTTCTCATACCGGAAATGAAAAATATCGACTTTTTTTTACAGGTTTTTGGAGAAATAAATCAGGAAGAAATCGACAATATTGCTTCAAGACTTAAACCCATCGATATCATATCTGCCGTGTTTGAGATAATACCGGGTAAATTAAAAAAAGCGGGTAATCTGCCACAAGAATAAAAAGTTTTTTAATCCCGTTAAACAAATACAAGACCACGTTAAAAAGTGTTAAAGAATAACCTTAACTGTTTTGTGTAAGTTATCTTTGCGTTACTATAAGAAAAGAGCAGTATGAGCAGAAAAATTATCTGGATATTGATCGGAGTAATGTCCGTTGCCACTATAGGACTTATTATTGTTCAGAGTTACTGGATAAAAAATGCCGTAACTGTTAAGGAACAGCAATTCAGGTTTCTTGCCTTCCGTACATTGGGAACGGTAACACACGAGATAGAAAAGCAGGAGGCTTTAACACTTGTGCTTAGCGAGTTACGACCCTCATCATACATTGACAGCATAACCTATTCATCCGGATTTACCATTAACTTCAACCACCAGTATTTTACGGGCACCCATTCAGGCCGGCACAGCGCTTACTCCTATTCAGAACATCAAACAGGACGGATAGCAGGCATTAACCAGGGCAGCCTCTTTAACAATATTCCTCCACAGATCAATCTGAGTAATGTTGACTCCATCAGGATCTTCAGCCGTCACCAGAACATTCCCGGTCCTACTCAACAGATGGGGAGAACTATCTCCAACAGGGCAATTATGGTTGATAAGATCATTGATGAGATGATGAGCTTTAATAGATGTATTGAGGACCGGCTCAGCAAATCACTTCTTGACAGCCTGATAAATAAGGAGATGCGTAATGCCGGCATCAATATTGATTATGAATTTGCGGTTCGGAACCAGGACGGGAAATTTGTACTTTCTTCAGAAAATTTCGAAGAGCGGCCTGAAATGTTCATGAGAAGGCTTTTCCCAAATGAATCCTTCATGTTCCCCAGCCATCTCGCATTGTATTTCCCGGAACAGAAATCATATATAATTCAGTCGGTTGGGTTCATGGTTGGGTCTTCGACGTTTCTCACCCTGATCATCCTGGCTACTTTTGCATTTACTATATACATAATAATCAAGCAAAAAAAGCTCTCGGAAATAAAAACAGATTTTGTGAACAACATGACCCATGAGCTAAAAACGCCCATCTCAACAATATCACTTGCATCGCAAATGTTGCGTGACAACAGTATTCCCCTTAAGAATAAAAACTTTGAAAACATCTCCAATGTTATTTATGACGAAAGCAAACGTCTGGGATTCCAGGTAGAAAAAGTATTGCAGATGGCTATTTTTGAGAAAGGTAAGTTAAAAATCAAGCGCCAGGAAATTGATATACATGACCTGATAACCAACGTGGTAAATAACTTCATAATTCAGGTCAGGAACCAGAATGGGGAAATTGTACAGCACCTTCATGCAAAAAACCCCGTTTTAAAAATTGACGAGGTACATTTCACCAACATTATTTTTAACCTGCTGGATAATGCCGTAAAATACAGCAATGGTATCACACATATCACTGTTGAAACAAGAAGCACGAACAACCATTTCTACATATACATCGAGGATAAAGGGGTTGGTATTACCAAAGAAAATCAAAAAAGAATATTTGATCAATTTTACAGGGTGCCGACCGGAAACATCCATAATGTAAAGGGATTTGGACTGGGTCTGAGTTACGTAAAGAAGATAGTCGAGGAACATGATGGCCGCATAAATATCCAGAGCGAGCTTAGAAAAGGTACCAGGTTTGAAATTGCCCTTCCCTTAAACAATATTTCAGATGACGACAAATAAAACTAAAATACTACTGGCTGAAGACGATGAGAACCTGGGCTTGCTGTTAAGGGAATACCTCATGGCCAAAGGTTTTGAAACAAACCTTTTTGCCAACGGAGAGCTGGCCTTCAGGGATTTTGTAAAGACACAGTATGATCTCTGCATACTTGACGTTATGATGCCCGTAAAGGACGGTTACACACTCGCCAGGGAGATAAGACAGATTGATGAAGAGATCCCCATTATCTTTCTTACCGCTAAATCGATGAAAGAGGATGTGATCGAAGGATTTTCAATAGGAGCTGACGACTATATTACCAAGCCATTCAGTATGGAAGAGCTGCTTTTCAGAATTGAAGCAATCCTTAAAAGGACCAGCAGTACTTTTAAAACACCCCCTCCCGAACAGTTCAAGATTGGGAAGTATCTTTTTGATATCAAAAAGCAGACCCTGGAGACCGGAGATAACGTTACCCGCCTCACAACTAAAGAGTCAGAACTGCTGAAGCTTCTCTGCAGTCACCAGAACAAGATACTGGACCGTAATTTTGCACTGAAGACCATATGGCTGGATGACAATTACTTTAATGCCAGGAGCATGGATGTTTACATAACCAAATTAAGAAAGTACCTGAGAGACGATGAATCGGTTGAAATAATCAATGTTCACGGTAAAGGATTTAAGCTGGTAATGTAAAACCAGTTCTGGTTAATGTTATTTAAATCCCCGGTAATATAAAATTTAAAACAAAAAAGCTAAATTGGCACGTTCAATTTAGCTTTTAGCTATAACGACCTTTTAAATGGGAAAAAAATCTCTTTCATTTATACTGATTACCCTTTCGCTGTTAGTTTCATCAGTTGCTTCGGCCCAAAGAACCACCATCAGGCTAAGTCCTGAGGCAAAAGTCACTCTTCTCACCTGCTCACCCGGAGATGAGTTATACTCTGTATTCGGCCACAGTGCCATTCGGGTAAAGGACCCCCTGCTGGGTCTGGATACAGTATTCAATTATGGAACATTTGATTTCTCAGACCCTAACTTCTATACCAATTTTGTCAGGGGAAAACTGAATTATGTCCTTTCTGTTGCAGAATACCGGCATTTCGAATACGATTACTTCATGGAAGGGCGTTGGATCTGGGAACAGGAGCTAAATATAAATCCCCAGGAAAAACAGTATCTCTTTGACTCTCTCATTATTAACCATCTGCCCGAGAACCGCTACTATCTTTATGATTTCTTTTTTGACAACTGTGCTACACGCATACGCGACATTTTTGTTGAAGCCATAGACCGTGAAATACTGTTCGATTACCAGGTTCTTGACCAGGGTCAGAGTTTCAGGGAATTACTGATGCCATATCTGACCGAAAAACCCTGGGCCCGACTTGGTATCAATCTCGCGCTTGGGATGCCCGCCGACAAGACAGCCACTCCATGGGATTATATGTTCCTGCCTGATCATATGATGGCAGTATTTGAACATGCCCGGTTCAAATCAGGTAATGATATTTCCGGTTTCACCCCGGGAAGCAGGGTTATACTTGAGGGAAATGAGCTACCGCGGGCAAGATTCCCTTACGCACCGTTATGGATTTTTTTAATTGTTTTGCTGGTAACAATAACAATATCGTATCTTGATCTTCAATCCAAAAGATTATCATGGTGGTATGACAGGCTGCTTTTTGGATCAGTGGGTCTGCTGGGATTGCTTATAACCTTTCTCTGGTTTGGTACTGACCACCAGGTTACTGTCCGGAACCTGAACATACTGTGGGCTCACCCCCTGCATCTTGTAATCTGCCTGTTTTTATCCGATAAATGGCATCGCGTATTTCTAAGATATTATTTTGGTGCCAACCTCGGGTTGCTTGTTTTGCTCATTATCTCCTGGCCTGTATTGCCCCAGGCACTCCCGTTGATGATAATACCGCTGATAATTGCCCTGGTAGTCCGTTCTGCCTTAATCCTCACGATCTTCTCACAGGGATCAATACTAACAGGTGCTTACCGGCGGGGTCCTGCCTCTTCCTGATCTGACCCGGATAGCTACTTGCATCAGTAAAATCAGGATCATAACCTGTTAGTTCCATCATAAAATATCACCGGCTTCGGGATCTGAACTTCTTTGAGGCTGAAGTAACGGAAGAAACCTGGTAAAACCCCCGTGCACCCTCGCTCAGATTGGTGGGAATATTTGCCGGTGGGGCTCCGGCAAAAGGATTACCGGAAAGATCGGTCTGAAAAAAGAATATCTGGTAGAATTCGTACTGCTCCCTTGATATGCTCCTGAGTTTCAGGGTAAGAATATCACCTTCCCTTACGTCATCTTCGCTTACCGTTGCAACAGGCAGTGATACATAATCTTCCAGACTTTCATCACTGATCACAGTCTTTTGCGCAGGGCGTGCAGTCTCCAGTCTGCCTGAAATATCCAGATCAACAAGGTAATGGTCCCCCTTCCCCTGAAGTTCGCTGAAATGGATATAAATATCATAACGTTTTTCATCAGTCAGTCCGATCAGGGAAAAGAAACTGAGCCTTACCGTTATCGAGTCGATTTCAGGAACGGGCCTGTATTCACTCCTGGCTGTAAAAATTTCACCTTCATGCTCAATAGTGAGCTTATAGGATCCATAATTCAATTCTCCGCCAATCCGGTCGTTGATGTAATATCCCATAAGACTGTCAGTGCTGCTTTCAGTAAAAACAAAATCAGTTTCACCGTCGTTCACTGTCACGATGGCATTTCTGACGGGAAGGCCCTTGCTTACGTCATAGTATGAACTGGAATTGCTGAGCCTTATCCACTGCTCCGGGGAGGTATCATCGATATTGCCCTCTACAATCAGGTAAAGCCCCTCCCGGTCGGCGAGGTCAAGCATCACCTCTTTTTCACAGGAAATTGATATGAAGGGAGTTACGGCAAGTAAAAGTAAAAAGAGATTACCTGTTACGTTATTGATCTTTATCTTTCTGTTATTCATATCACTTCTGTTTCCGATAAATAATTATATACCTTAAAAATTAAAATTCCATGTCACTGCCGGTACGGGACCCGGAATATAAAAAAAAGAGGACCCTGGAATTCCCGGTCTGTCGCTATCTTCGGCAAAAGATACAGAAA
>SLOS01000057.1 GCA_007132365.1 Bacteroidales bacterium
ATGGATTTATCCATTTTATTGCTGACAACAACACCGACGCGTTCTTTTCTTAATTTTCTTTCCATTGCAAGAATTAACTTTTCTGTTTCTCTGTTAACATACGTTGACGTAATTCAGTTTTCAACCTGGCAATAACTCTTTTGGTTGCCGGTATTTTCATTGGATTGTCAAGCGGCGATACTGTGTGGTTCATTTTCAGCTTGAGCAAAAGGTTTTTTTCTGTGTCTATCCGCTCCTCTATATCACTGGTGGATAACTCCCGTATCTCTTTTATTTTCATGTCTCTGAATGTATATTGCCACTATGAATATCAATTTGATTTATGGACAAAGTCCCGACGCACAATGAATTTTGTGGTAATCGGCAGTTTCTGGGCTGCAAGCCTCAATGCCTCCCTTGCTACTTCGATCGGAACACCCTCAGCTTCGATAATGATCCTTCCCGGAGTTACCGGTGCTACAAAGGCTTCAGGCGCACCTTTACCCTTACCCATACGCACCTCAGCGGGTTTCTTTGTTATGGGTTTATCAGGGAAAATCCGGATCCATATCTGCCCTTCTCTTTTCATATGACGGGTCACTGCCTGCCTGGCAGCTTCAATCTGTCGACCCGTAATCCAGGATTCCTCGAGTGCTTTGATGCCGAAAGATCCAAAAGCAAGCTGGTTTCCACGCTGGGCATTGCCCTTCATTCTTCCTTTTTGCTGCCTTCTGAATTTTGTTTTCTTTGGCTGTAACATTATAACAATATCTTATTATTAAACTATTTTTTTCTTCTCTTGAAACCTCCACGGTCCTTCTGTTTATCTCCTGCAGCCGGTCCGGTTGCACCCAGATTAGGAGAAAGATCACGTTTCCCGTAAACTTCACCGTTGCATATCCATACCTTGATACCTATCAAACCTACTTTAGTGAGCGCTTCAGCTAAAGCGTAATCAATATTTGCCCTGAGAGTATGCAGCGGTGTACGTCCCTCCTTGTACATTTCTGATCTGGCCATCTCCGCACCGCCAAGCCTGCCGCTTATCTGCACCTTTATTCCCTCGGCACCCATACGCATTGTAGAAGCAATTGCCATCTTAATTGCCCTTCTGTAGGATATCTTACCCTCTATCTGTCGTGCAAGGTTGTTGGCTACAATTGTGGCATCCAACTCGGGACGCTTTACCTCAAAAATATTTATCTGAACATCCTTTTGTGTTATCTTTTTAAGTTCCTCCTTCAGTTTATCGACTTCCTGTCCGCCTTTACCTATTATTATACCCGGACGGGCAGTATTCACTGTAACTGTTATCAGCTTGAGAGTTCGCTCAATAATGATCTTTGAAATGCTGGCTTTTGCCAGTCGGGCATTCAGGTACTCCCTGATTTTCTGATCTTCAACGAGTTTTACGGAATAATCGTTACCGCCATACCAGTTGGAGTCCCAACCCCTGATTATGCCCAATCTGTTACTTATCGGATTAACTTTCTGTCCCATTGACTATTATTTTGTATTTGTTTCTGTCTGTTCAACTTTGTCCAGCACCAGGGTAACATGGTTGGAGCGTTTTCTGATTCGGTGAGCTCTTCCCTGAGGTGCAGGTCTTAATCTTTTAAGAGTTCTTGCCTGATCAACAAATACCTCCTTTACCACAAGGCTGGTATCCTCAATACGGACACCTTCGTTCTTGTTCTGCCAGTTGGAAATAGCTGACAGCAGCAACTTTTCCATTCTGCGCGATGCTTCTTTGGAGCTGAATTTCAAAGTATCAAGCGCTTTATTTACCTCCTCACCCCTGACCATATCAGCAACCAGCCTCATTTTCCTCGGAGAGGTCGGACAATTACGCAGGACGGCAAAGTATTTGCTTTTCTTTTCCTCTTTTAACTTTTGAGCTCGTTGTTGTTTTCTGGATCCCATCTCTGACAATTATGTAATTTCTTTGTTAAATCTTATCTATTTTTTCTTTCCTCCATGGCCACGAAACATACGTGTCGGAGAAAACTCACCAAGTTTATGTCCTACCATATTCTCTGTCACATACACAGGAATAAACTTATTCCCGTTATGAACTGCAATCGTATGGCCGACGAAATCGGGAGAAATCATCGAACGGCGCGACCAGGTCTTGATAACGGTCTTTTTCCCTGAACGGTTCATATCAGAAACCCGTTTTTCAATTTTAAAGTCAATAAAGGGACCTTTTTTAAGTGAGCGACTCATAACAATCGTTTATTTTTGATTTATTATTTCCTTTTTTCAACAATATACCTGTTTGAAGCTTTCTTCTTTGAGCGTGTCTTATAACCCTTGGCCGGTAAACCTTTTCGTGAACGCGGATGGCCACCTGATGCACGGCCTTCACCACCACCCATCGGATGGTCAACAGGATTCATTACTACACCTCTTACCCTTGGCCTGCGTCCCAGCCAGCGGCTTCTGCCTGCCTTCCCTGAACGCTCAAGAGCGTTATCGGGATTTGATACACTACCTATTGTAGCACGGCATGTTACAAGTATCATTCTCATCTCACCTGAAGGAAGCTTTATTATGGCATATTTCCCTTCACGTGAAGTCAGCTGTGCGTAAGAACCTGCACTTCTGGCCATTGCAGCACCACGCCCGGGCTGCAGCTCTAAATTATGAATAACCGTACCAAGAGGAATATCAGAGAGAAAAAGAGTATTTCCTATTTCAGGAGCAACATCTTTACCGGAAACAATTGTTTGCCCGGTTTTTAAGCCGGATGGTGCAACTATATATCTTTTCTCTCCATCGGAATAGACCACAAGTGCAATTCTTGCAGAACGGTTGGGATCATATTCTATGGTTTTGACCACCGCAGGTATACCATCCTTGTTCCTTTTGAAGTCGATTATCCTGTACCGGCGCTTATGACCCCCGCCCAGATACCTCATTGTCATTTTACCGGTATTGTTCCTTCCGCCCGATTTTTTAATGGAGGCAAGAAGTGACTTTTCAGGTTTGTCCGTGGTAATATGCTCAAAAGTCGACTTTATCTTATGTCTCTGTCCGGGGGTTACCGGGTTTAATTTACGTACTGCCATTTTAAGTTAAGCTAAAATGTATATATATGGTTATATATTACTGTAAAAATCTATATTGTCGCCGTCGGCCAGAGTCACAATAGCCTTCTTGAAAGAAGATGATTTACCTGATATAATACCTGTTTTGGTAAACCTGGATTTTGCTTTCCCGCCATAATTAATAGTATTCACGGCATCGACCCTGACATCGTACATCTCCTCAACAGCTTTCTTGATTTCTATCTTGTTGGCACGCTTATCAACAATAAAACCATACCGGTTGAGTTTTTCCCCCAGACCGGTCATTTTTTCAGTTACAATGGGTTTTTTCAAAATATCCATGACAATTAATATTTCTAGTTGCTTAACATATTGTCCAAAATGTATACCGAACTCTCGGCAAGCAATAAAACAGATGCATTCATAATATCATATGCTGTTATATCAGAGGCTGTTACCACTTTTACACCCTGCAAATTCCGGGAGGACAAATATATGTTTTTATTATGTTCGTTTAAAACCAGAAGAGACTTTTCCCCTTTAATTTTCAAACTATTGAGGAAAGCTATATAATCCTTTGTCTTCGGTGATTCCATGTTAAAATCCTCGATTACCATTATCTTATCGGACTTAGCCTTGTATGAAAGGGCCGATCTCCTGGCAAGCTTCTTGACCTTCTTGTTGAGCTTAAAGCTGTAATCGCGGGGACGGGGGCCAAAGGTGCGTCCTCCACCCCTGAATATCGGACTCTTGATATCTCCGGCGCGTGCCGTACCCGTACCTTTCTGCCTCTTGATCTTTTTGGTACTCCCTGTAACCTCAGAGCGCTCCTTGGTCTTGTGTGTCCCCTGGCGCATATTGGCAAGATACTGTTTAACGTCAAGATATATGGCATGATCATTGGGATCAATACCGTAAACGTTTTCATTGAGGCTTACATTCTTGCCTGTCTCCTCACCTTTGATGTTGTATACCGCTAATTCCATTTTATTGCTGAATAATAAGATACGAACCTTTTGCACCGGGAACAGAACCCTTCACAAGTAACAGATTGTTTTCGGGGATGATCTTTACAACCCTTAAAGAGATCATCATTACATTTTCGCCCCCCATTCTTCCTGCCATTCTCATCCCCTTGAAAACACGTGAAGGATAAGAAGAGCTTCCTATAGAACCGGGAGCACGCATCCGGTTATGCTGTCCGTGAGATGCCTGCCCCACGCCGGCAAAACCATGTCTTTTCACTACACCCTGAAAACCCTTGCCTTTTGAAACGCCGGTAATGTCAAGCCAGGTGTCATTTTTTAAGAGGTCAACGTTAATTACATCACCCAACTTAACCTCTCTTGTAAAATCATGAAATTCATAAAGCTTCCTTTTCGGAGTGGTTTTTGCTTTTCTGAAATGACCAAGCATGGGTTTATTGCATGATTTTTCACTCTTTTCGTCAAAAGCCAGTTGTATAGCCTCATATCCATCCTTTTCCCTGGTTTTGACCTGGGTTACCACGCATGGGCCGGCTTGAATGACCGTGCAGGGAATATACTTTCCATCCTCACCAAAAACCGAGGTCATCCCTATCTTTTTTCCAATTAATCCGGACATTATATTTTGTTTTACAATAATTTACACTTTGATTTCAACCTCAACACCACTTGGCAACTCCAGCTTCATAAGAGCATCAATTGTTTTTGGTGTTGAACTGTAAATATCAAGCAGTCTCTTATATGAACTTAGTTCAAACTGTTCCCTTGCCTTCTTGTTTACAAAAGGTGAACGCAAAACGGTAAAGATCCTCTTGTGGGTAGGCAGCGGAATTGGCCCGCTGACAATTGCGCCGGTCGACTTTACGGTTTTGACGATCTTCTCGGTTGATTTATCTACCAGGTTATGATCGTAGGATTTTAATTTTATTCGAATTTTCTGACTCATCGTAATTATTTATTATGCTGATTCTTTTTGCCCTGTTGAACTATCCAGTATCTTCCTGGATATATCGTCACTGACCCTCTCATAATGTAAAAATTCCATTGTAGAGGTGGCTCTGCCGGATGTGAGTGTACGCAATACGGTAACATAGCCAAACTGTTCAGCCAGTGGTACCCTGGCACGTATGAGCCTGGCTCCGGCCTTACCTTCCATTTTTTCTATATGTCCCCTTCTTTTGTTAAAATCTGATATGACATCACCCATATATTCTTCCGGGGTAACAACTTCAACTTTCATAATAGGTTCAAGTAAAACAGGTTTGGTTTTCGGCAGTGCATGCCTGAAAGCCTGTTTGGCTGCAATCTCAAATGATAGACTGTCCGAATCCACACTGTGAAAGGAACCGTCAAGCAGAGCAACCTTCAGGTTTTCCACGGGGAATCCGGCAAGTACACCATTTTGCATTGCTTCTTTGAATCCTTTTTGCACCGAGGGAATATATTCTTTGGGTATGTTGCCACCTTTTACCTCATCTATAAACTGCAGTCCCCTGTATCCTTCATCTGCAGGGGATATTCTGACTACAATATCTGCAAATTTCCCTCTTCCGCCTGTTTGTTTCTTGAACACCTCCCTGTGCTCAACAGTGGCAGTAACAGCCTCCTTGTATGCTACCTGGGGGACTCCCTGGCTGCATTCAACCTTAAACTCACGCTTAAGCCTGTCCACCAGAATCTCCAGGTGGAGTTCACCCATACCGTTAATAAGGGTCTGCCCGGACTGCTCATCATAATTTACCTTAAATGTCGGGTCCTCTTCCGCTAACTTGTTAAGGGCAATTCCAAGTTTGTCTATATCATTCTGCGTTTTGGGCTCTATGGCAACACCAATAACGGGCTCTGGAAATGTTATTGACTCAAGCAGGATCGGTTTCTTTTCATCACATAATGTGTCTCCCGTCCTCAGGTTCTTGAAACCAACTGCTGCACAAATATCACCGGCCTCAATAAAATCCTTTGGATTCTGCTTGTTTGCGTGCATCTGGTAAAGCCTGGTAATTCTCTCTTTCTTACCTGTACGGACATTTAGTACATTACTCCCGGCCTCTATTTTTCCACTGTAGACCCTTAGAAAAGCCAGCCTCCCCACAAATGGATCAGTTGCAATCTTAAAAGCAAGTGCTGCCAATGGCTCCGATGCATCCGGTTTTCTTTCAATGTTTTCATCATTCCTGGGATTAATGCCTTTCACGGCATCAATATCAACAGGAGAAGGTAAAAAAGCAACAACGGCATCCAGCAGACGCTGAATACCCTTGTTTTTAAATGCTGCCCCGCACATAACAGGAACGACACTCATCTGAATCGTGGCTTTCCTTATTGCATTTGATAACTGCTCATTGGTAATTGAGTCGGGATCGTCAAGATATCTTTCAAGGATTGAATCATCGGCATCAGCCACTGACTCTATGAGCCTTCCTCTCCATTCCCTGGCCTCTTCAACCAGGTCCGCCGGTATATCCTGCCGTTCATAGGTCACACCCAACTGGCCTTCATGCCAGATCATAGCCTTCATATCAACAAGATCAACTACCCCTTTGAATGTTTCTTCACGGCCGATAGGGATCTGCAGGGGAACCGGGTTTGCCCCGAGCTTTTCATGTATCTGCGACACAACCGCCAGAAAATCTGCTCCGGAGCGATCCATTTTATTTACAAACCCTATACGGGGAACCTTGTACCTGTCCGCCTGCCTCCATACGGTTTCCGATTGCGGTTCAACTCCTCCAACAGCACAAAAAACAGCAACAGCGCCATCAAGTACTCTTAGTGAACGTTCCACCTCAACTGTAAAATCAACGTGACCGGGCGTATCTATTATATTTATCTTATAATCTTCATTATTATATTTCCAGAAAGTTGTGGTTGCTGCAGAGGTAATGGTAATACCGCGCTCCTGCTCCTGAACCATCCAGTCCATCGTGGCAGCTCCATCATGCACCTCACCCATGCGGTGATTGATACCGGTATAGAACAGAATCCTCTCTGTTGTGGTCGTCTTACCGGCATCAATATGTGCCATGATACCAATATTCCTCGTATATTTTAAACTCTTGATCATTTAGCTATTACCCAACTATCTTTTACGTAACTGCAAATATTTAAAACCTGAAATGCGCAAAGGCTTTATTTGCCTCAGCCATCCGGTGCATATCTTCTTTTCTTTTAAAAGCACCACCTTCTTCATTGTAGGCGGCAATTATTTCGGCAGCAAGTTTATCAGACATTGTTTTCCCTGCACGCCTGCGTGCAAAAAGGATCATGTTCTTCATACTGATAGAAACTTTCCTCTCTGCACGGACCTCCTGAGGAACCTGGAATGTTGCACCACCAACCCGGCGGCTTTTAACCTCCACCATAGGAGTGATATTTTCAAGTGCCTTCTTCCATATCTCCAGCGGGGTTTTCCCTGTATCTTTTGTTTTTTGCTCAACCAGATTCAGGGCATCGTAAAAAATATTGAATGCCAGGCTTTTTTTACCCTGGAACATCAGATTGTTCACGAAGCGCGTAACCTCAATATCGGTATATTTAGGGTCCGGCAGCAGGATTCTTTTTTTTGGCTTTGACTTTCTCATTTAATTATATG
>SLOS01000032.1 GCA_007132365.1 Bacteroidales bacterium
CAACCTTATTTTTGCCCTTAAGTCTGTCTTTCAGGTGTTTACCTGTGTATGAGGATGGACAGTTAACAAGTTCTTCCGGTGTACCTTCAAAAACAATATAACCACCCTCTTCTCCGCCTTCAGGACCAAGATCTATAACCCAGTCCGCTGTTTTGACAACTTCGGGATTATGTTCCACCACTATCAGGCTGTTACCTCTGTCGGTCAATGCCTGGAATGCTTTAAGTAACTTTTTTATATCATGGAAATGGAGCCCTGTTGTGGGTTCATCAAATATAAACAAAACAGACTGCTGTTCTTTTTCTCTTCCAAGAAATGAAGCCAGTTTAACTCTTTGGCTCTCACCGCCACTAAGTGTACTTGATGATTGTCCGAGTTTCACATAACCCAGGCCAACCTCTTCAAGTGTCCTGAGCTTATCAACAATTTTCTTTTCATACCCGTGTTCCCTTTCCCCGAAGAAACTGATTGCTTCACTGACGGTAAGTTCCAGTACCTCGTATATATTTTTTTCCCTGTACCTTACCTCAAGGATATCATCCCTGAACCTTTTTCCCTGGCAATTTTCACAAATCAGGTTAACATCTGCCATGAATTGCATTTCCACTTTGATAATCCCTTCACCCTGGCACTCCTCGCATCTTCCTCCATCAATATTAAATGAAAAGTGCCCTGGCTGGAAATTATTCAGTTTGGATGCTGTTTGCGAGGCAAACAGTTTACGGACATCATCCCATGCCTTAACATATGTTACAGGATTGGATCTGGATGATCTTCCAATGGGATTCTGGTCAATCATCTCAACTCCTGAAAGGCGGTTTATGTCACCACCAACCTTTCCGGATTTTCCTGCCTTTAAACCGTTATTGTTATATATCCTGCTGAGTGCCGGAAATAGTATGTCCCTTACAAGTGAGGACTTGCCCGAACCGCTTACCCCAGTGATAACTGTCAGGATATTCAGCGGAAACTTAACATTGATTCCCTTCAGATTGTTCTCGGTTGCACCGGTTATTTCAATATAATTGTTCCATTTCTGCCGGTTTGCCGGTACTGCAATATTTTCTTTGCCGGTAAGGTACCTGGCAGTAATGCTGTCTTTATGGGTTCTCAATTGTCTGTGATTGCCCTGAAATACAACGTTGCCGCCCAGGTGACCGGCAAGAGGGCCAATATCGATGATCTGATCAGATGCCCTTATGATATCCTCATCATGTTCAACTACAACAACAGTGTTCCCCGACTCTTTAAGCTGTTTCAGCACTTTTATAAGCAGGTGTGTGTCGCGTGGATGCAAGCCAATACTGGGTTCATCAAGGATATAGAGGGAGCCTACCAGGTTGCTCCCCATGGTAGCTGCAAGCCTTATGCGCTGTGATTCACCTCCTGACAGGGTGGACGAAAGGCGGTTCATGGTCAGATAACCCAGTCCAACATCCTTCAGGAACTCCAGACGGGTGCTGATCTCCCTGATCACGCGACCCGCTATTTCCTGCTCATGCTTTTCAAGTGGTATGGTGCTGAAAAACTCAGAAAGTCGGGTCACAGGCATCTGTACCAGCTCCTGTAAGGTTTTTCCACCGACTATTACCCATGATGATTCTTTTCTGAGTCTTGTACCTTTACACTCATAGCAGGTGGTTTTCCCCCTGTACCTCGACAACATAACCCTGTACTGTATCTTATAGCTTTTCTTTTCGATATGTTTGAAAAACCTTTGCAGGCCATAAAAATACCGGTTTCCTGTCCACAGAAGCTCCCTCATTTCCGCACTTAGCTCGTAATATGGCTTGTGTACAGGAAAATCAAACTTTGGTGCATTGCAGACAAGTCTCTCCTTCCATTTTCTCATTTTTTCTCCTCTCCAGCATGCTATTGCATCATTGTAAACAGAAAGGCTCTTGTCAGGCACCACCAGATCCTCATCAATACCGATAATTTTCCCGTACCCCTCGCAAAGATGACATGCTCCAAGGGGATTATTAAAACTGAACATGTGTTCCGATGGTTCATCAAAAGTGATACCGTCCAGATCGAAACGATTGGAGAACCGGACTTTAGTTTCATTTCCGGATTCTCCGGTTATAAGCAGGCACTCTCCGTTACCCTCATAAAATGAATTCTCGATTGAATCAGCTATCCTTGATCTGGTATCTCCGTCCCATGCGACTCTCAGGCGGTCCACTACAATGTAGAGGTCATCGGCATTATCAAAGTTGTCAAAGTTATCCAGGATTTCCTCGATCTTTTCTGTACGGCTCTTTGAGTAGATCCTTGTTATACCCTGTTGCAGCCTTACCCTGAGGTTTTTTTCAAGTAATTTCCTGTTCGTTTCAGCTATTGGCGAAAGAATCAGCACTGTGGTATTCTCATCAAGGGACAGGATATAATTTACAACATCACCTACACTGTGCCTCGTGACCTCACGGCCTGAAACAGGTGAGATAGTGCGTCCGATACGGGCATAGAGCAATTTGAGATAGTCGTATATTTCAGTGGATGTGCCTACGGTAGATCTTGGATTATGGGTATTGATTTTTTGCTCAATTGCAATGGCAGGAGGTATACCTTTAATAAAATCAACCTCCGGTTTGTTTATTTTACCGAGGAATTGCCTTGCATATGCTGAAAGGCTTTCAACATAACGTCTCTGACCTTCAGCATAAAGGGTGTCAAAGGCAAGTGATGATTTACCTGAACCGGACAGCCCGGTTATAACAATGAATTGATCGCGGGGAATACTTAAATCTATATTTTTAAGATTGTGTACCCTGGCACCCTTTATCAGAATTTCTTTATTACCCCCAATTTCATTTTCTGGCATAATTATTGTTTTAATTTACCAAGGAATGTATAAAAAAATAATTTGTGGTAAGTCTAATCAGGACAGTTTGTTAGTTTAAACTAGTCAAGTGTAAGGTAGCAGTTTTATTTTGAATTTTAAAATACTTTATGAAACGGAATTTTTTTTTTTACTTTGTAACATATATTATTGCATTATTGTTTAACCATCAAAATAAGCTGCTATCGAGAGAATTTTACCATAAGAAATAACAAAGGAGGTAGATGTGGAGGCAAAAAGAATGAGTGATCAGGATCTGATACAACAGTTTCTCTCGGGCGACAAAGAAGGTATTGAAAAGCTTATTAACAGACACAAGAACAAGGTGTATACCTATATTGTGCTGGTAGTTAAGAATCAGCAGCTTGCCGAGGATATTTTCCAGGATACTTTCATCAAGGTTATACGCTCCCTTATAGACGGAAAGTATAAGGACAACGGTCGCTTTGTTTCCTGGGTAATAAGAATTGCACATAATTTGATAATTGACCATTTCCGTAAGGAAAAGCAGATCAATACACTTTCAAATGACGATTATGAAGCAGACATATTCAATTCCAAAAAGCTTTCTGACCAGAATATTGAAGATGTTTTGATAAAGGAGCAGATCACCAATGATGTACGGCAGCTTATTGATGAATTACCCGAGGAACAGAAACAGGTGATACTTTTACGGCATTACGGAGGTATGAGTTTTAAAGAGATAGCCGATCAGACTGACGTAAGTATCAATACGGCTCTTGGCAGGATGCGTTATGCACTGATAAATCTGAGAAAACTTATTGAACGTAAAAATATTAGTCTCACAATGAGTTGATTGTCATTTATTACTCAGGTAAATAGGTTTTTAATTAAAAAGTTGGGGGAGTTTGAAATAATAAATTTCCCCAACTTTCGTTTTTTGATGACATATGATGTTAAAAGTTGTTAAAAAATGCCTATGAAAAAAAACTACTATTATTTGTATACCTTGAATGACATGGACCCCGGTCCCCCCGGACTCATCGAGTTAAATTCACTTTTTCCTGATAAAAGCAGTATCTACCGGGATGTAATCTTTTATCTTGACCAGCAGAGTTTCGATGTAAGCAACACCACGGTTGCCAGGCTGATAGAATATGCAGGAAGTCAGATAAATAACGGTCATAATAAAAACCACTAGTGAATAAGGTTTATCAGGTTGACAGTATGGCATGCAACCAAACCTGCCGTTTCTGTCCTTAACCTGCTTTTTCCCAGGCTGGCAGGTATGAAACCGTTGGCTTGTGCCAGTTTGATCTCATCTTTCTGAAAATCACCTTCGGGACCGATAAGTATGATTATGTCGGAGCCTTTCCGGTACAGACTGCCAAGATTGTTTTCATGGGGTTCACTGGCTGTTGCGATGAATTTACAGCCGTCGAACTGCTTTGTTACAAGGCTCTCAAAACTTACAAATGGCGTAATTTCAGGCAGCCAGGCTTTAAGGGATTGCTTCATTGCTGCTATCATAACCTTTTTTAACCTCTCTTCCTTGATAATACGGCGCTCTGAATTATTGCACAGGAGCGGGATGATCCTGTCCGTTCCTATTTCTGTGGCTTTTTCGAGGAACCACTCAAAACGTTCAATGCTTTTAGTAGGGGATATGGCAATCTGCATTGACCAGTCTCTCTCTGCGGGTACATCAGTTGTTTCGAGAATTTCTGTTTCACATGCATTTTTGTCTGGTTTTGTTATTTTAGCCTTGTAAAGTTTACCTGCGCCATTGGTAATGTAGATGATATCATTGGCAGACAGTCTCATAACTCTCACACAATGATGAGATTCATTTTTGTCCATTGTAAAGGTTTTACCTTGAATGACCGGATGATGGTAAAGTTGCATGATTGTTGAGCTTTGACCTTTAAAAATATAGATTATTAACTCAAATTCATACATGCATGAGCATTAATATAGCTTGTTTGTCTGATACCCATGGTTTTTTTGATGACCGGCTGATTGATTTTATGGAACCTTGTGATGAAATCTGGCATGCCGGAGATATTGGCAGTATTGAGGTTGTGGATAAGCTGCGGGGCCTGAAACCCCTAAGGGCTGTTTACGGGAATATAGATGATCAGGGAATACGGGAGATATACCCTTTGCATCAGCGTTTTGAGATCGGTGGACTGGATGTGTGGATGACCCATATCGGAGGATATCCCGGGAAATATGATCCTGCGGTAAAACCGGCTATTTTTGAATCACCTCCAGGGGTGTTTATATGCGGGCATTCTCATATACTTAAGGTAATGAATGACAAGGAACTCGGACTGATCCACATAAATCCGGGGGCCGCGGGCAGGTCCGGGATGCATAAGGTACAGACTGCTATCCGGTTTGTTATTGCCAACGGAAAATTATCAGAACTGGAGGTGATAGAGCTGCAGAGGCGACACTGATTATTGAATGTACCTCATGAGAGTTGAAGTTTCTTCATTCAGCTTCCAGTACCTGTTGGTTTTCTTCGGGGACTGTTAATTTTGATAAAGCATGGACTCCTCTGTTTTTGTCTCCTCATCGGGCAGGATCAGAGTCCGGCCTTTCAAATGGCTGCGGTACGTTCTGAAGAAACTTTCAATCTTTGTATCAGTTGCCAGCATATATATGTAACGTGCTTCTCTGTCGCTTACCCTCATTCTCCTGTGCCTCAGCGCAAGGTCTTCTATTATTCTGACATAGTCCCGGTTTGAAGAGAAGGTTTGCATCACGCCGCGTGTATACCCGAAATAGTACCAGTTTTCATTGTCAAGTTCAATATAGAAATCAAGATAATCTCCTGACCGTCTCTTTGTAATCTCCAGGTAACCGTTAAAAAGCTTATTCACGGGAACTCCCTCTATGTAGGCTATACCTATTTTGCCTTGTGACCGGTATGAACGGCTCTCCTTGTTCCAATTCATTGTAATGTCCGATAAAACAAAAGTTTTATTCAGCTCTTCCGGTAGTCGCAATTGCCTGCCCTTAACGGGGGAATGGCCAGTGAGTGCTTCAGCCATCTCCTCTCCAACCATCTCCTTTAGTCCCCGTTCATAAAAGTATGCTGAAGGGCCAACCGGCTGGGCTGTAGCACTGTCTGCCTGTTGAACTATCAGTTCCATAGCATCTTCCGCCATGAAAAAGTCCATGCTGATTATCCCGCTAATACTGGTCTCATTGTCATTTATACTGTTTTGTACCCTGCCTGTGGCGCTCAGCCTGAATTGACCAAGGTCAACACCCAGTTCAAGGTTCCCCTCAGACCTGATGATACATTCATCGGGGTTAAGAGTTACAATATTACCGGGAATGTTTATGTTCCTTAGCTTTTCAAGAGCTGCAATCCGGTATTCACCCGAGGCAGGGTCAAATTTCAAATATCCCTCCGCGCTGACAATAAGCTGGTCTGACCAGTTTTTTCTGGTTGAGAAAAAAGCGGGGTATATATGTACAGAATCCGTGGCTACAAATATCCCTGAATAGATCCTTTCCCTGTCGGCAGACATTGGCTGCTCCGGTACTGGTATTAAAACATCAACGGGGTTTATTTCATGCTCGAATGCCAGCTGGTGGACTTTTAACCTCTCACAGTTGTGAGATATCCGGGTCCCCCCCCTGAAGTTCAGATGAGGCTGAGATGCTTGCAGTCCGGCCTCTCCGGCAAAAGAGAATCCGCGACTCAGCATGAAATTGTCTTCTTCTGCAATTGTGCCGGAGGCAATTGTTTCGGTATCTCTGTTAACTGATATCTTATCAAAACGGATAGTGTGGGTAACGTTCAATTCATCGATGTAATCATAATCTCCCGATCCTCTGTAACTTTTTCTTCCCTCAATATCCAGACTGGCATTATATATTTCATGATATGAATTATCCCTGTTTGCAGTAAGTCTTGAATCTTTCAGTGTGTATATCCCTGCTTCTTCCCCAATAAGGATATTCTCTCCTGCCGGATAAATTGTTGCATCTGCAACTTCGATGTATTTCACACCATCTGCCCTGAGCTGGCCACTACGGTAATCCAGAATTGCCCGGGGTGCAAAAAAAACCAGTGAATCCTGTCCCCGGGCTGTTGAAATATATTTTGCTCCGGACTGTCCGGTCTCCGGATCAGTTTCAGAAGAGATAAATTCAATCCGGTGTTGATCCATATTCCATGTAAACTCTTCCGGATCAGCTATATAGTTGTTTAAGGGAAGGGTTATCATTTCAGAATCCCTTTTTCTTGTAAAATTTCCCTGTTGTGCTTTCAGGTCAACATCTGCTGAAACCCCCACTGCAATTAATGACCCGGCCGGCTTACCAGGCAGTTTAAGCAAAAGGCTGCTGTTGCCTGCACTGAAGGATTCGGATCTTATTTCATAGTTAGCTGCTGTAAGAGCGGCATTTCCCAGGCTGAGGGTACCCGTGCCGCTCAGGCCTGATTTTCTTATATTCAGACTGCCGTCAAGTTCGGCCTGACCATCAAACAGCGTGAAAGTATTTTCAGTTTGCCTGACAGTCATAGTCTCCTCGTAAGGAAGCCATTGCACAATATTGTTTTTGGATCTTATCGAAGGGAATTCCACTCCCTCAGTCTGTTTGTTGATCAGGAATTCATCTGCTATGGTATTGACTGAATCGGGGAAAAAAATAAAATCATCCGAGTACAGTTCCGATGTAATATAGTCTAGTCTCCCTCTTCCTCTCAGTCCGTTATTGCTCAGCCTTATATCATGGAAGTAAATACCCCTGCCGCCGTAGGCCGGAATTCCGGTATCAGGGGATGTATGGTTTATACCCAGTGAGTGATCTTCCTGCAATACCAGCATTTCTTCAATATCTGGAAATATTCCAGCAGATACAAGCTTCCCGCGAAAATCAATATGTTCGTTTCTGAATGTGCTCAGGCTGTCCATCTGGAACGGCTCCAGCTCGAAATAGAAATCCTGCGAATTGTAAACACCCCTCTGAATTTCAGGTTTTTCATAGAAAACATAGGATTTTTCGGTGCTTTTGAAAATTGGGAATTCTGAATTATTTATCCTTCCGGATTTATTATCCGGCTTATCTATGTCGAGTACCCCTGTTACTGTCCTGATAAGGTTTTTCACTTCCGTAAGCCTTGCCTGCTCCTCCCTGTCTGCCCCGTAAACCCATGCGCTCAGGCTTAAGGAGTCGATATCCTGCAGACTGACCGAGAAATTATCATAATCAAATGCAAAATTTCTTCCGAAAAAGCTGAGATTTCCCGCATTGACCCGGCCATCAAACAGGAAGTTCCTGTTTCTTTTGAGGGTAATCCTGTTTATATCCGGGAAGATACTGACATTCTGGCTTCTGCTTATAAAAACCCTGGGAATGCCATTTATTTTCATTTCATATGTATCCAGATTGAGTACAGCATTTTCAGTTGGTGCATTTGTGGTGGAAACAAAATTTATAATATCGTAATCAATTCGCCTTATACTGGCCTGGATGTAATGATTCAGGCGGTCTCTCAGTCGTATTACATCGGTATCGGTATCATAAAAAATAAATCCCTGAAGCGTCAGCTCAAGCAGCTGGCGCCTTACCTGGGGCAGGGGCCTTTTAAGGAACCTTGCATAATCCTCGGCAGTAAACTCCTGATAATTGCTCCTCCGGGCGAAATTTCTGAGCAGGAGCAGCGGATGGCTTGCATCCATGCCCTGGAGACTGTGGTACTGGTTCCGGTCAAAAAGGCTCAGGGATTCAAAACTGGCATTGCCGATTGAACTGGCACGCGGCATAGTCAGTCGCATTTCATGATCATCAAGCTTCCAGAGCAACTGTGCAAAACTCATATCAACCTGATGGTACTGATTGTACCACGGGCTCCGGGATATGATTTTCTGGTTCTGGCTGACAGATAATTCCCTTGTGTTGTCTATATAATTAAGTTGCATATCGGGATGGAATACAGAATCATTTTCAATATAGAACAGGATCCCGGAGCTTGTTGAACTTGTACCCTGGGGCCTGAAGACAAAGTATAATGATTCCGCTGTAAGCCATCTCTCTCCGTTACGGTAAAAGTAAAGCCGTGCAAGATTCTGCTCACCACCCGAGCCGATCAGTTTTGCACCCTCCATACCCAGGCCGCCTTCATAATCCACATCCTTGTAAATACCGGTAATACTGAATTCCTGCCTGTATGAGGTGAACCTTGGGTAGCTGGCATCTTTTGCATTGTTTGTGGTTAGTACCCTGTCGGTAAGTTTACCGGTTATAGGGGACTGGAAATAGAGGTTGTAGGTGAACATTGCTGAATCTGCACTGTATTCTGACCTTGCAAGGTCAATGGAATACCTCCCCAGTGTGGCATATGGATCACCCTCATCAAGACCCGCCCTTTCCCAGGTTACTCTGCCTCCGCTTCCTTTCCAGTAACGGGAAAGCGGGTTAAGCACTCCTGATGTATTGAATATGAGAAGGGTGTCAATATGATTAAAGGCCATCAGGTTTATGTGGTCGAAAACCACCCGGAGTGAATCAACGTATTCCATCCTGAAATCAGCGCCGGCTGCTTCCCATGAAACTAAAGATGATTTGTACAGAAGGTTTCCTGTGATGAGGTGATTGGTCATCAGTATAAATTCATTTATTCCTGCAAGGTTCTTATCACCATTTTCAAGAATATCATCAAATGCCCTTTGCCAGACAGGAAAATGACGCCTGTTCCCGTCATGTACCAAAAAGCCTGACAGCATTTCAATATAATTCAGCATATGGGGGACCGGCCTTGCGTTGCGTGCAAGCAATATATTGGAAGAACGGATCACAGCCTCCATTTCCGGTGTGCTGAAGGCTGCCGAATCCCATAAGATGTTAAATTCCACTATACCTGCCTGCTGTTTTTCTGAGAGGTTATTTCCCATAAAGGTAAGGAGTTCGCCGGGGAAAAGTCCCGCATCCCCGGAAAACTGCCACCCGCGCTGAGAGAATGCGCTCTGGTCCAAAATAGTTGAAATCAGAAGAAATACAAGTAGTAAATGTTTTTTGCACATATACAACCCCGGAATTACTTTCTGGGGTTATACGCTTTCAGGATAAAAAGGTTATCAAAATGACCGGGCAATTGCCAGAAAATCACCCGCATTAAGCGAAGCCCCGCCAATCAGTCCCCCATCAACATCACTATTTTCAAAAATTTCCCTGGCATTGGACGGCTTGCAGCTTCCTCCGTACAGGATGCTTGTCATGGAAGCTGTCTCTGCATTATAAAGGCTTTTTATCAGGTCTCTGATGAAAGCGTGCATTTCCTGGGCCTGCCCGGGTGTTGCTGTTTTTCCTGTACCAATTGCCCATACGGGCTCATATGCAATTATTACCTTAACGAAATCATCTTCAGTCAACCCGGTGATGCCAAGTTCTATCTGATTTCTCACAATTTCTTTATAGATGCCCTTCTCACGCTCATGGAGATTCTCTCCGCAGCAGAATATCGGAGTAAGGTCATTCGCAAGGGCAATCTTAACCTTCTTATTCAGCTCGGTGTCGGACTCCCGGAAAAACATTCTCCTTTCAGAATGTCCTATTATCACATACTCTGCACCTGCAGAGGCAATCATTTTAGCTGAAACCTCTCCTGTAAAGGCACCTGAATCATCAGTCGCGCAATTCTGCGCAGAGAGCCCTATTGACCCGGCAAGTATTTCCTTGACTCCTGCGAGGTGGGTGAAGGGAGGGGCTACTACAAGCGATACGCCTTCCGGTATTCCTTTTTCTGCATCGTTTTTAACCTCTTCGGCCAGCTTAAGACCTTCACTCAGGCTAGTATTCATTTTCCAGTTCCCTGCAACAATTTTTCTTCTCATGTTATTCAAATTTTGGCTTTAGTTTTTGTTTTAAATTTTTAACGGGCACTAAATTACAATTTTTTCTTTTAACCCCTGCCTGATAATCCTGAGCATTGCCAGGATAAGAAAAAGCGCCAGAAGATGACCAATGGTTACCAGGTCATTTTTTGATTTCTGCTGTATCTCAATGCCGTAAGACAGAAGGTTACCCTTAAGTTCATCTGCATGCGGGATGTTCCTGTAATGCCATTTTCCGAGAATGGTCCCGTTTTTCAATAAAACCAGGCCCGGATTGCTCCTGATAACCGTTTTAAGAGTGATCTCATCGGCATGGTAAAATTGATAAGAGGCTCCTGTTCTTGCTTTGAAGTCATCGATCTGTGAAAGAGGGCTTGCAGTAAGGCAGATGAAATTTACTCCCTGACCGGCAGACCATTCTGAGAGCCGGTTTATCCTGTCTGTGCTTTTACCGGAACTTTTCTCAAGATTCCAGGCAATAAGCATAAATGTATATCCCGGGTCATCCAGCAGGGCATAGGTATAATCTGTTCCATCATAAACAGACTCAATATAGAAATCAGTTATCGGCGGAACGTATCCCTGGCTAATAAGGGTGCTTTCGGTTCTTACCCAGTCCCAATCCGGACCCGGAAGATTATCAACGGAGAATGGCTTTTCCTCACCTTCCTTTTCATAATATAATATGATCTCGTATTCGTCGGCAGGTGCATCAGGCGGGACACTCATTTTTTCATTTATATCGGCACCTGTATTGAAGGGCCTGAAGTCTATAACCGGCAAATTGAGGTATGACCAGGCAGATATCCCAAGTATGATAAGAAGAAAGGCGAGGAGTGTGCTCCACTCCGCAAGGGGTTTGTTGAAAAAAGGGCTGAATTTTTTTCGTTTCAGCAACAGATAAAGAACAAAAACCATCAGAACAACATTTTTCCAGAAGGTCTCCCAGTTGGTCAGAATTATGGCATCGCCAAAACACCCGCAGTCCGCTACCGGATCAGTAACAGCAATATACAGGGTCAGGACGGTGAAAAAACACATGAACAGAAAAACTGCCCAGGAGGTAATTGCCATATGTACGCCTGCAAGAAGTAAAACCCCGATCAGCATTTCTGCAGATGAAAGCGCCACTGAAAGTGGCAATGCTGCAGGCTCAAGGAACTCCATGTTAAAAGCCACGAAATAGTCGGCGAACTTATAGGCAGACCCAAGTGGATCGATTCCTTTTACAAACCCTGAATAGATAAAAACTGATCCTGCAATGATCCTTGACAGATTAAGTAAGGGGGATGAAATATTTTTTACTGGCATAACCGGGAGTAATATTATTAGAACTTATGGTTTTGATAAACGTAAAAATATACTTTATGCCTCAGAATTCTGTGAATTCAGAAGATTTTCCTTTTTCAGCAGTGTTATGATCCTGCCAAATATCTCTTCCGGTTTGAGCATGCTGTTCTGTTCATTGCAGCAGGAAATAAGTCTGAGGTTTTCTTCTCTGCCCGATTCTTCAAGGTAAACCTGTCTTACCCTCTGCTGGAAATCAAGATCTGCTTCATGAATATCCTGCCTGCCCTGCAGATAATCGCGTTCATTTCCAAACCGGTGTTTGCCCAGTTTTTCCCTGGTAAACTCGAAGGGAACATCGAGGAACAGGCTGAGGTCAGGTTTCGGAATTCCATAATTGACATATTCCAGTTGAATAATCCACTCTTTAAGGTCCCTCTTCTGGGCGGGTGTCTCCAGTTTGGCGCACTGAAAGGCAACATTTGACATCACGTACCTGTCCACCAGCAGCAAATTGCCTTCCGAGAGCCAGGTCATCATTTCTTTCTTTGCATCATGCCTGTCCGCCGCATAGATGAGTGAGACAAGATAAGGGTTGACCTCATCTATCTTTCCGAGCTCACCGCGCAAAAACCTGGCGATAAGATCGCCCAGTACACCGTTGCCGGTGCGGGGGAAATGGATATATTTGTATATTATCCCCTCTTTATCAAGATATTCGCGTAAAAGCCCTATTTGAGTAGATTTACCTGAACCGTCCAGTCCTTCTATTACCAGAAATGCCATAATTGAGGGTTTTTAAAATACATGTAAAAATGACAAAAAAAAATAACAAGTTCTTAAACAGAGGCTGATATTAAATGCAATGAAAGGAAATTATAAAATAATATGTAGGTTTACCATATAATTAATCATGTAATTCATGGATGTTTTCTTTAAGAAACGGACTATCCTTATTCACGGAGTCCTTTATGATCTTTCAGAACCCAGGGTTATGGGTATTTTGAATTACACCCCTGATTCCTTTTACGACGGCAGCAGATATCCTGATTCAGCTTCCGTTATTGACAGGGTTGAGAAGATGATTGAAGATGGTGCGGATTTCATTGATGTGGGTGCTGTTTCAACAAGGCCCGGGGCTTCACAGGTTAGTGAAAAAGAGGAGATAAGCAGGCTTGCCGGTGTCCTTGGCATTATAAGGTCCGGATTTCCTGATGTTATAATATCTGTTGATACTTTCCGGTCTGAGGTAGCAAAAATAGCTGTGAAGGAATTCGGGGCTGGCATGATAAACGACATTTCATCCGGAAGTATTGATAACAAAATGCTTGAGACCATATCAGAGCTTCAGGTGCCATATGTTGCCATGCACATGCAGGGTACCCCTCAAACCATGCAGGAAAACCCGGAATATGGGGATGTGGTTAATGATGTAATCAGATTTTTTGCGGAGAGGGTCAGTATGATGCGTCAGTATGGTATCAATGATGTAATAATAGATCCGGGATTTGGATTTGGCAAGACCCTGGAGCACAATTACACTCTTGCCGGCAGACTGGAGGAATTCGGGATGCTGGATTTACCGGTCCTTGTAGGATTTTCCAGAAAATCAATGATTTATAAGCCACTTGGAGCAGGCCCGGAGGAAGCTCTTGCCGGTACCGTTGCACTTAATGCGGTTGCCCTCATTAAAGGGGCAAATATTCTGAGGGTGCATGATGTCAGCGAAGCCAGGGACACTATACGGGTGGTTAGCCGTCTGAGAAACCTGCCGGCCGGGAAATCTTAAACTGCTACTCATTTTTTACAGTGGTTTGGATTATTAAAAAAAAAAAGGAATTTTGCATTATACAGTACACCATTAAAATTTAGTTAAAGAATAAAATTTTTTCCTCTTCATGATAACTCTCTTTATCAGCATAAGGATACTTGATATTTTCGACATATTGTTGACAGCCCTTCTTTTTTACCAGGTATACCGCCTGATCAAGGGAACGATTGCAATCAATATTTTCATCGGGATCTTTTCCCTGTACCTTTTATGGCTTCTTGTCAGGGCATTGAATATGCAGTTGCTGGGATCAATACTGGGTCAGTTCATTGGTGTTGGTGTGATAGCCCTTATCATTGTTTTTCAGCAGGAGATAAGGCGTTTTCTTATCCTTATCGGAACAAGGTATATTTCAAACCGCACTTTTTCAATAGAAAAACTATTTAGTTCTGTTGGAAGCGGAAGGCCCAAAATAAGGCTCAGCTCTATTGTCAAAGCAGTTAAGAACCTTTCTGAAAGCAGCACTGGAGCACTGATAGTGATTGCACGTAAATCGGAACTTCAGACATATTCGCAAACCGGCGATACTCTTGATGCAATTACCTCAAGCCGTCTCCTGGAGAGCATATTCTGCAGGGAAAGTCCCCTGCATGACGGTGCTGTGATCATAATCGGGGACAAGGTTCATGCTGCAAGGTGTGTGTTGCCGGTATCAGAAAACACCAACCTTTCCCCTAAATTCGGAATGAGACACAGGGCGGCACTTGGAATGTCGGAACAGACAGATGCGGCTGTAGTAGTTATTTCGGAAGAAACAGGCAGGATATCGCTGGCAGACGGTGGAAGGCTTATCCCGAACATCAATCTGCGTGATTTTTCAGAGTTCCTGGAGAGGGAATTTATTAACGATCCCTATGTAAGTGAGTTTACCTGAATCAGATCTCTCTTTTTCTGAAGAGAAAGTTTGCCTTTGACTCCTGGTTCCTCACGAGTCTTTCAATATTCTTCTGATGGGTGAAAAGAAGCAGAACGAAAACAATAAGTGAGAAGATAACAAGGGATGAGGTTGTTGTATTGAAAACTACAATCACCAGCACCGGAAACGAGAGGCCCGCGATCATTGAGCTGAGGGATACATACTTGGTAATGATGAGAGTAATCATAAAGACACCAATGCATATCAGCATGGATACCGGGTCTATGGCCAGAATTACACCGATCAGGGTGGCAACACCTTTTCCACCCCTGAAATTGGCAAAAACAGGGAAAATGTGCCCTATGATAACCGCAAGTCCCAGTAACAACTGAAAATTAATATAATCCCCGGTTGCGGGAATGTAGTAAAATGTAAGATAAATCATCTTGACGGCGAGGAAACCTTTCAGAATATCGAGCAACAGGACCGGGATACCGGCCTTATATCCAAGAACCCTTATAGTATTGGTGCTTCCTGCGTTTTTACTCCCGTGGTTGCGTACATCCGTTTTGAAAAAAAGCCTTCCAATCCAGACAGCATTTGGAATTGACCCCAGCAGATAAGCTGCAAAAAGTATTACTGCATTCCATATCCAGGGCATAATAGTCTTATTTTTAATTACATGAGCCTTTAACTGTTTTTTAAAGGTTCTGCAAAGTTCTGCAAATTGTTTGACTTTTCCAAAAATAGCTGGACATTCAGCGTCAGGCCCTTATATAAAACGACCTTAATATTGATTAATTGCTGAGAGCAGATAACAATAGTTTCCTTAAGGTGAAATGTAGCTTAAACATCATGTAAGTGAGCATTCAGATCCCGATTATCTGATGCACAGCATCGGAAAAACCATCTTCGGTATTTGATTTGCAGTTTCTGTAAAGCTTTTTTATTGGTTCGGGTGCATTGGCCACGGCAAAAGGGAAATTAACAAAATTGAGCAGGTCAAGGTCATTATAATCATTGCCGGTACCAATTGTTGCAGAGGGGCTTATTCCAAGTCTGCCACAAAGCCATTCAGCTGTATGGCCTTTTGACACATCAGGTGGTAATATTTCAATCCACATGTTTTTGCCGTCAAGCGGGGAAGTGGTTCTTATCACCCTGAGTGAGCCCAGTTTGATCCTTATCTCTTCAAGCATGAAGGGGTTTTCGGGAACAATTGCAAGCAACTGGCTGGCATGACTGTAATTTGGCGGTGAAAGACTTAAAGGTAATGCAAAATCCCTGTAAATATCTATTCTTCTTTTAAAGTCACTGTTCCCGCATTCGGAATCAAAGTAAAGAAATGCGTGGTTGTCGGGTACAAGGTCATGAAGCATGAAGCTCATCTTTGCATCAATCAGGGTTTCGACAGCGAGTGCAACCTCTTTTTCTTTCAAATGAGCGGCATAGATCAGCTCACCCGTGCACCAGTCCACCGCTCCCGCACCTGTCGAAAAAATCAGATAATCTATTGGAAAATTTTCCGGTAAAGCTTTCCTCACACTGAAAAGATTCCTGCCGGTGGCAATCACCCTGTAAATTTCTTTTTCTCCCAGCCATTCGAGAGTCTCCAGATTTTTTTTACTGATCCTTTTTTCGTCATCAAAAAGGGTCCCGTCAAGATCTGTAATCACCATTTTAATATCAGTCTCCATGATCAGCAGTTTTTTTACCGGTTATAAAACCTCCTTATCGCAGCAGCAACTTTATCTTTTTCAATCAGGAAACCGTCATGACCATAGATTGAATCAATACCGGAAAAGGTTGCATCAGGGATATGTTCTGTCATAAATAACTGCTCCTGCACCGGAAAAAGAAGGTCTGATGATATTCCAATTACCAGTGTTCTGGCTTTGATTGAAGCCAGAACCTTATCAATCTCATCCCTGTTCCGGCCAATATTATGGGAGTCCATCGTATTCAGCAGTCTCATATAGGAAAATGCATTGAAGCGCTTTACCAGCTTTTCTCCCTGGTAAGTCTGGTAGCTCATCGCTTTGAAACCCGATATTTTTTCATTAGTAGACTCGGATTGTGTTTCAAGATAAGTCTGATAATTTCTATAACTCAGGAGAGCAATTGACCGTGCAGCTGCCAGGCCCCGTGAACCGGCGTCCGGATGATCCTCCTTCCAGCTTTGGTCGGCCTCTATGGCCAGGCGCTGTGACTGGCTGAAAGCAATGCTCCAGGGAGATGATTTGGCATGATTGGCAATGCATACAAGGTGGTCATGCAACCCGGGATTCATGATGGCCCACTCCAGGGCCTGGTGACCTCCGGTTGAACCACCTAAAACAGTGTGTATCTTCTCAATGCCAAGGTGCTTCCTTAACAGTTCATGCCCATTCACCAGGTCCCGTATTGATATTTCCGGGAAAGTGTGGTACCAGGGACTGCCTGTTTCAGGATTTATGGAGAGGGGACCCGTGGTTCCGTAACAGGAACCTATTTTGTTTGCACAGACAATAAAATGATCACGGGGATTGTAAAAGCAGTTTTCACCGAATAATCCTTTCCACCAGTCAAACACGTCAGAATTGGCTGTAAAGGCATGACAAACCCATATGACATTGTTTTTCCCCGGGTTGAAAGTTCCGAATGTATGGTAGCCAATATCCAGCTGAGGAAGGGTATCTCCTGATTCAAGCTGAAAAGTCTCCCTGTGGTGATATGTCTTTAAATGTCCGGATGTCATAATTGTGTTCAAAAATAGTGTAAAGATTTTTAAAACAAAATTTGACTTCGTCGATTTTCCATGTTACATATTCAAGGCTTTGTTGAGTATTTTCGGATAAAAAAAATTCATGTACATTTCTCCTGTAAAAAGCATAAATTTTGCCTTAATAAAATATCCAAAATTTATGCTTACAGTCGGAACCGCTGCGCTTTCCCATGAATTTTTTTCATCCGTCTGTGTTTATTTTCGGATAAAAAAAATTCATGTACATTTGCATATGTCCATGGAAAAATTTCTGCTTTATGCAGAGCCGGTAACCCCGCGACTCAGATATATTGCCTCTCATGTGGTATCAGGTATACTCGGAGGTGAGCTGCTTTTTACCGGCAATCTTGACGAAGCAAGATCCGCCAACATACCTCTGATCAATTATTCCGGTTCTCCGGTGCCGGGAGCGGTAAATATAATTCCGCACGATCTGCTGGGTGAAAGAATCATTCAGTCTCAGCATACAGATCCGGTTAATAGGGATGGTATACCGCTGATATTTCCTTCATCCGGCCCGGATGATACCGGCTTTGATCTGTTTGCCGCCTCCTTTTTCATGCTTAGCCGGTATGAGGAGTATCTGCCTTACAAAAAAGACAGTCATGGGCGTTTTCCCTACGTGGAAAGCATGGCTTGCAGGCATTCCCTGGAGGACGAGCCACTGGTTGATTTATGGGCAATGATTCTTAAAAAGACCATAATCCGGAAATACCCTTCCGTTTCATTCCCCGAAAGGGAATTCTCCTTTATTCCGACAATAGATGTTGATATACCCTGGGCCTACAGGAACCGGGGATTCCTGAGAACCGCAGGGGGAATTGCCAGATCGCTGCTCAGGGCCGATATTGAAGATGTCAGGCTGCGTTACCGTGTGCTTCTCAGGGGCGACCCCGACCCGTATGATACCTTTGACCTGATTGAAAAAATTCATAAGGATTATGGTGTGTCACCTGTATTCTTTTTTTCTGCCGGCACATATGGGATGTACGACAAATGCATATCTTCGGGCAACCCGGATTACAGGCGGCTTATTACCGGTATCTCAGAAAGAAATGATTGGGGTATCCATCCTTCATATTTGTCCTTTGATGATCCTGTTTTACTGAGGAAGGAGATGGAAATCATTGCAGGGATTACCGGTGAGGCACCGGTCAGGAGCAGACAGCACTATCTTCGGCTCCGTTTCCCGCATACCTGCAGGATACTGGCCGCAAATGGTATTTCAGATGATTATTCTGTTGGCTGGGCGGAAATGCCCGGATTCAGGGCAGGCACATGTACGCCATTTTTCTTTTACGATCTTGAAAGGGAGGAACCTTCTGAGTTGAAATTAATCCCTTTTCAGATTATGGACGGCACCCTTCGTGACTACCTCGAACTATCACCTGAAGCGGCTGCTGATCATGCTTTAATGATTGTTAAAAAGGTCAGGGATGTCAGAGGAACCCTTGTCACTCTGTGGCATAATGAATCTTTTTCGGATGTGGGCAGATGGAATAACTGGAAAAATGTGTATCTTGAGATTATCAAGGAAGCAACCAGATGAACCCTTCAATTAAGTATCTGACCAATGACACCATCAACCGGACTGAATGGGATGAGTGGGTCAGAAGTGCAGGCAACCGGCGGATTTATGCAAGCTCCCTGTTCCTGGACATATTCTGCCCCCGATGGGAGGCCCTGGTGATGGGGGAGGGAGAGGCGTTTATGCCGCTTACCCGGAATCGCAAGTTTGGTATTTCATATCTGTATCAGCCGATATTCGTTCAGCAACTAGGCCTGTTCTTTCGTGATGCCGGCTGCGCCGACCATTTACCCTTGTTTATTGAAAAGCTTTCTGCATCATACAGTTTCACTGATATAGCAATGAATGAGATGAACAATGATCAGTGCAGAACAATGCAGTGCAAAGTAATGCATAATTATCTGTTGAGGCTGGATAAACCATATGAATCGGCTGCAGGAAAATATAACAGCAATACAAGGAGGAATATAATTAAATCGGAAAGGCTGGGCACTGAACTCAGGCCATGTTTCAGACCTGATGATGTTGTCAGGCTCTTTACCGGTCACCAGGGTAAGCTTTATCCCAATATCCGCAGGAAAAACTATGAAAGGCTGGGATCTCTTTTGGACCGGGGACTGGCAGAGGGGTTTGTCGAGATAAAAAGCGCCTGCAGGCATGATGGCAGGGTAATTGCCTTTGCTTGCATGTTAAAGGATTATGACCGGTATGTGTTCTATTTTTCTGCCAATACAGCAGAGGGCAGGGAGCATGCGGCTATGTTCCTTCTTGTAGACCATTTTATAAGGCAATACTCCGGAACCGGTATGCTGCTTGATTTCAACGGTTCAATGAACCCGAACTTGGCCCGTTTTTACTCGGGCTTTGGAGCAGAGAAGACTTATTATCCGAGACTAAGGATCAATAATCTGCGTTATCCGTTCAGGCTTTTCAAGTGAGTTCTGTCTTCTGGCTCAAGTGTCAGTCCATCAATGCGTTAAAGTCTATTTCGGCGGTGTGGTCTATTTCGGCTATTTTGCCTTTTTCACATTTTATGGTTCTGGCCGGGAACTTTTTCAACAGGGGATAATTGTGAGTGGCCATTATAACTGCCCGGCCCCCGCTGCTGATTTCAAGAAGCAGTTTTATAATCTCTTCAGAGGTCTCGGGATCAAGATTTCCGGTTGGTTCATCAGCAAGAATTATTTCAGGATTATTGAGCAATGCCCTGGCTATTACGACTCTCTGCTGTTCTCCTCCCGACAGCTGGTGAGGCATTTTGTAACCTTTGTAATTAAGGTCAACCTTTTCAAGCACCTCAACGATCCGGTCGTTGATCTCCTTTTTATTTTTCCAGCCGGTTGCGCGCAGAACAAAAGAAAGGTTGTCATATATATTGCGATCGCTTAAAAGCTGAAAATCCTGGAAGACAATGCCAAGTTTTCTTCTCAGGTATGGCACCTGTGTTTTTTTTATTGAACCAAGGTTGTAGCCGGCAACCAGTGCTTCACCCGATTTCAGTGGCAACTCGGCATTGATGGTTTTTATAATGCTTGTTTTTCCGCTCCCCACCTTGCCGATAATATAGACAAACTCTCCTTTGGATATGCTGAATGAAACATCAGAAAGGACCAGGTTGTCTGCCTGGGAAATATTAACATTGCTTAATTCTATGATAATATCAAGCGACATGTTACTGTTGTATTAATGATGGGTTAATCAATTCTGTTTTAAGAGGATTTCAACCGGCCGCTAAATTAGATAAAATTTTTGTGAGGCATAGCAGAATAAACAGTTAAAATATCTGTTATTGTTAATTAATTGAATATGAAAAAGGGGGTGTAAACCATTTTAAATTGTATTTTTGGCTCAGATTTAAAATAATAATCTATACAAATGACAAGGATTGCCGGATCACTATTATTGGCAGCTTTCTTTCTCCTTACAATAATCCATTCCGCCAGCGCACAGAAATCATTGATTTACGATAATGATGATATTTCCTATACCCGTGCCATGGATCTTTTCAATAAGGAAAAATATGGTGCTGCACAGAAACATTTTGAGAGAGCCATTGAAGAGTACAGAGGGAAGAATACTCTTCTGAGCTCAAATGCAGAATATTATTCAGCACTTTGCGCTATTGAACTTTTTAATGATGATGCGGAGTACAGGATGATTAAATTTGTGGATAACAATCCCGAGAGCATCCATCGCAATGATGCGCACTTTCATCTCGGACGCCTTTATTACCGGAAAAGGAATTACAGGAGATCGGGGGACTGGCTTGAGGCCACCAGGCATGAGTACCTGAAGGAGGATCTGCGGGATGAGTATTTCTTTATGCTTGGCTACAGTAATTTTATGAGGAATGAATTTGAGAAGGCTTCAAGGGCTTTTTTTGTTATCAGAAACTGGGATTCTCCATATGCAGCTCCTGCAACCTATTACTATTCACATATTGCCTATACGGATAATAATCTTGAAACAGCACTGCAGGGATTTATCAGCCTTCAGGATGATGAATCTTTTTCAGGGTTAGTACCATATTATATTATTCAGATCTATTATCTGCAGAGGAGGTATGATGATGTGATTGCAAAAGGGCCTGAACTGCTTGAGGTTGCTGTTTCAAGAAGGGTGCCGGAGATTGCCAGGCTGATAGGTGAGTCCCACTATCGCCGCCGGCAGTACAAGGAGGCAATTTATTACCTGGAAATGTATATGGATAATACCGGTAATATTTCCCGCGAGGACCGCTACAAGCTTGGCTATTCTTACTATCAGCTCCAGAGGTATGAAGAGGCTGCGGCCATGTTCGAGCGGGTAGGGGGAAGGGATGACCACCTCGGCCAGAATACCAATTATCATCTGGCGGATTGTTATATCAATATCGGGGACAAACAGAAGGCGAGGATGGCTTTTTCTGCTGCAGCAAGGGTAGATTTTGACAGGACAATCCAGGAAGATGCCCTCTTTAACTATTCGGTGCTGACCTTTGAGATTGCTTACTCTCCGTTTAACGAGGCCATAAACGGTTTTAATGCTTTTATTGAGCTTTTTCCCGAATCCAGGCGGATTGATGAAGCTTATAACTATCTTGTAATGGCATATATGAACACCCGGAACTACCGTGAAGCCCTTATCTCAATTGAAAAAATCAGGGTGCAGACCAATGAAATAAGAAGGGCTCACCAGAGGGTTGCCTATTTTCGGGGACTGGAGCTTTACAGTAATCTCCGTTTTGATGATGCCATCAAAATTTTCGATGTTTCACTGCAAAATGCCCAGTTCAATCCTGAAATTGCCGCGCAGACATATTACTGGAAGGGAGAAGCTCTTTTCAGGCTCAACAGGTTTGATGAGGCGGTCCGTAATTACAACCGTTTCCTGCTTTCTCCCGGTGCTTTTGAACTCGAAGAATATCAAATTGCACATTACAACATGGGTTATGCCTACTTTAAAAGCAGGGATTACCAGAATGCTGTTTCATGGTTCAGAAGATACCTTAACCTTACAAGGGAAGCAAAAACACGGATGGTTGGGGATGCACTGAACCGGATCGGTGATTCATATTTTATCCTGACCAGGTATGAAACTGCCATTGAGTACTATGACAGGTCAATATCCAATGCAATGGCAAACAGGGATTATGCACTTTTCCAGAAAGCTGTTGCATCGGGCCTGGTGAACCGGATTAATGACAAGATAAGAGTGCTTGCGCGATTACTTGAAGAGCATTCCGGCTCATCACACACGGTCGATGCCCTCTTTGAAATGGGTAATGCCCATATGATGGTTAATAACCCTGAAAGAGCCATTCCTTACTATAAGAAAGTGGTTGAAGAATATCCTGCGAGCACTTATGTTCCCTCCGCGCTTTTACAGCTCGGACTGATTGATTATAACCGAAACCGTAACCGGGATGCCATCGAATACTACAAGCAGGTGGCAGAGGGTTATCCGGGCACACCTGAATCGAGGTCTGCCCTTGCAGGTCTCCGCAATATATATTTGGACATGAACGATATAGATTCTTATGTGGCCTATACAAGAACTCTGGGTGACTTTGCCAGCGTCACAATTTCCGAACAGGATTCACTCACATATATGGCTGCTGAGAATGTGTACATGGCCGGTAACTGCAGGCAGGCTGTTAATAATTTTGAACGTTATATAGATCAGTTCAGAAACGGGAGCTTCATACTGAATGCTCATTTTTACAAGGCCGACTGTCATCGCAGGCTCAACGAATACAGGGAAGCACTGGAATCCTATAATTTTATTACCGGAATGTTCAGGAATACTTTTACTGAACAGGCCCTGCTGGGTGCTTCATCAATCAATTACGATCTTGGAAATTATAAGGAGGCACTTGTAAATTATGAAGAACTGGAGCGGGTAGCAGAGCTCAGCACCAATCTTCTGATTGCCAGAAAGGGTCAGATGAGATGCAATGCGCATCTGGAAAATCATAAAGGAACCATAAGCTCTGCCACAAGGGTTCTTTCAACAGAAAATTTACCTGAAGAGGTGAAACGTGAGGCGCATTATGTTATGGGAAAGGCATATAAGGCAATGGAAGAGTTTGACAGGGCCATGGATGAGTTCAGGGTGGTTGCCCATGAGGTTACCAGCCGTGAAGGGGCAGAATCGAAATTCAGGATAGCTGAGATCTATTTTTTACAGGGAAATAACGAAAAATCGGAACAGGAAGTTTATGATCTTGTTGCCATGAACACACCGCATCAGTACTGGATGGCCAGGTCATTTATCCTTTTGGCGGACATATACCTGGAACTGGGTGATGATTTTCAGGCAAGGCATACCTTGCAGAGCATAGTGGACAATTATGATATTTCAGGTGACGGCATACTTTCTGATGCAAAGAAGCGTCTCCAGGCTATACATCTGCGCGAAGATGTGAAGCCGGAGAGTGGCCGGGACACACTGGAGATCAGACTAAGAAATCAATAAATAGGAATAATCAATTACCGGGAAGATGAAGAAATACATTGATATTATAATGGATCGCGGACTGCCGGTTGTGTCAGGGGCGCTTTTTGTAATATTCTCTTTCAGCCTGTCGGCTCAGGAAGGTATAGACAAGCAGGTTGTTGTTGTGAGGAGTTTTGAGCCTTCAGTGGCTGATGCG
>SLOS01000266.1 GCA_007132365.1 Bacteroidales bacterium
CAGAAAAATAGGAAAGTGGCAATATCATTACTTTATCGTATATCTGGTCCCTTATGTCCCTTACAACCCCGTTCCTTATGGGTGCCAGAAAATACATCGCCAGGTAATGGAAAAAATTCTTAAAAAAGGACATTGTCATAATCAATATGCTAAGAAATATCAGGGCATGGATGGGGCCCTGTGTACTGATCATATTGCTTACGTAATAGTTAAAATGCTCCATTACCGAATCAAGGGAATATTCAAATTCACCAACAGTTCTTATTTCAGGCTCATTCTGGAACAGGATACCCAGGAATGGAATAGCTATTGCTATAGAGGAAACAGTAAATACAGCTGAAAAAAGGTTCAGTAAAATATTCAGCGATCCTTGTCGCCAGTAGGGAATAAGAAACCTCAATATCTTTCCGATATTCTTCATATTGTAAAAAGTGGCTGGATTATAAATCTATTCCGGTATAATTGAAGGGGGTGATAGCCTTCAATTCAACTTTTAGAGCTTCATCCACTTTCAGCGAATCAATAAATTTTACAAAGTCAGATTGTGTTACCTTTCTGTTCTTTCTTGTCAGGTCCTTTAAAATTTCATATGGTTCAGGATAGCCTTCCCTTCGCAAAACGGTCTGTACTGCCTCTGCTATAACAATCCAGTTGGCTTTAAGATCTGCATCAATTATTTTTTTATTTACACTGATTTTGCTCAAACCTTTTAGAATAGCTTTAATTGAAAGGACGGTATGGGCAATTGGAACCCCTGTATTGCGCAGAACAGTTGAATCGGTCAGATCACGCTGGAGCCTTGATACAGGCAATTTGCAGGCGAGATGTTCAAAAAATGCATTGGCAATACCCAGATTGCCTTCAGCATTTTCAAAATCAATGGGATTTACCTTATGAGGCATTGCCGACGAACCTGTTTCACCTTTTTTAATGGACTGCCTGAAATAGTCCATCGAAATATAGCTCCATATATCCCTGCAAAGATCTATCAATATGGTGTTGATCCGCTTGAGATTATCAAAAATGGCTGCCAGGTTATCATAATGCTCTATCTGCGTGGTAACCTGGGACCTGTCAAGTCCCAGTTTCTCATTTACAAATTGATTGGCAAATCCTACCCAGTCTATAGAGGGATAAGTCACATAATGTGCATTGAAATTTCCTGTAGCTCCTCCGAATTTTGCAGAGCAGGGAATAGCTTTTAACAAACCTATCTGCTTCATTATCCGTTCATGAAAAACTTTTATCTCCTTACCCAGCCTTGTAGGAGAGGCAGGTTGTCCGTGAGTCCTCGCAAGCATTGGTATTTCAGCCCAGTCTGTCACTAATTCCTGAAGTTTCCGCAGAAGTTGTTCCACAAGCGGATAATAGACTTCATGCACTGCATTGCGCAGGGACAGGGGAACAGCGGTGTTGTTTATATCCTGACTGGTTAATCCGAAATGTACAAACTCAATATACTCCCCCAGTCCGCAATCCTTAAAAGCATCTTTTATAAAATATTCCACCGCTTTAACATCATGGTTGGTGATTTTTTCTATCTCCTTTACCCTCCCGGCATCTTCCAGTGTAAAGTTTTCGTAAATATTTTTGATTCTTTTTTTCTGTTTCGCTGATAATCCTTCAAGACGGGGAAGAGGAATCTCCGACAATGCTATAAAATACTCTATCTCGACGTATATACGGTATCTGATCAGGGCATATTCAGAAAAAAATACAGCAAGTTCATCAACCTGTTGCCGGTATCTTCCATCAACAGGCGATAATGCTGACAGTTTACTGATCTCCATTATTACGGGGTTTTAATGAATACGGGCAAAGTTAAAAAAAATAAAGACTTTTGGTGAGTTTAATTCAAATTATGAACAGATCATAATTTATGTTATTTTTGTAAAGGGGTACCGGGTTTACAACTGTCCATTTAAACCGTTTTAAAAGTTTAACTATTAACAGATAATGATAAGAAAGGAATATTTCAGCAGGATACTGACTTTGATTATATGCCTGCCAGTGTTTACATATACTGTTTCTGCCGATACCATACCTGAAAAAGAGAACCTGGTTTACAAGTTTGACATGAAGACTGAGGTAGGGCCGGCTTTATGGCGCAGGACACAGCAAAGCTTCCAGGAAGCTGAGGAATTGAAAGCTGATTATATCCTTATTCATATGAATACTTATGGGGGACTGGTTCAGGCAGCCGATTCAATACGAACCAGGATTCTTAACACACAAATCCCGGTAATTGTATTTATCGACAACAATGCTATTTCAGCCGGAGCACTTATAGCTATTGCAGCCCAGCAGATATATATGCGACCCGGAGGAAGTATTGGAGCCGCCACGGTTGTTGATGCAACTGGCGCAGCAGTCCCCGATAAGTTCCAGTCTTTTATGCGTGCCGCCATGCGAGCAACAGCAGAGTCTCATGGAAGGGATACCCTGATTATTGAAAATGACACAATAATTAAATGGTACCGGGACCCGGTTATCGCTGAAGCAATGGTCGATCCCGGTATTTACATTCCGGGAATAATAGATACTGGAAAAGTACTTACCCTGACCAGTGACGAAGCAATAAAAGCTGGCTATTCCGAAGGGCTCGCAGCAAATATACCCGAAGTAATTACATTGGCAGGAATTGAGAATTACACAATTGTTGAATATGAGCTGACAACAATGGAGGCTATTATTGGATTCCTTATTAACCCGCTGTTTCAAGGTATTCTGATCATGGTGATGATCGGCGGATTATACTTTGAGCTGCAGACCCCGGGAATTGGATTTCCTTTCGGGGCGGCATTCCTTGCAGCAATTCTGTACTTTGCACCACTTTATATTGAAGGTATAGCGCAAAACTGGGAAATTGTTCTTTTTGTAGTTGGAATTATCCTGCTGGCAGTTGAAATATTTGCCATACCCGGATTTGGTGTTGCGGGTATAGCCGGAATTATACTTATGGTTACAGGACTTACACTGGCGATGATAGACAATATAGTCTGGGAATTTGAAGGAGCCGGCCTCGAGCCATTTATCAAGTCTTTATTTCTTGTAGTGTTCAGCGCTTTTCTGTCCCTGGTCATCTCCATTACTTTAAGTAGAAAATTACTGGATACCAGCACATTCTCTCATCTGATACTGAGCTCAACCCAGAATAGAGATGAAGGATACACCAGTTTTGATTCTAAATTCAGTGATCTTAAAGGCAGTACAGGTATTGCCGCAACATCACTCCGGCCATCAGGCCGGGTTGAGATTGATTCCGAGCAATATGATGCAAAATCACTGGTTGGTTTCATTGACAAAGGAGAAAAAGTGAAGGTGGTTAAGTTTGAAACGGGACAGGTATATGTCGTTAAGGATTCATAAAATTATTATATGGAAATAAACAAAATCATTATCTTTATAATTCTGATTACACATTTTACTAACCTATTATAAAATAAATGGATATGACTATAACATTCAATGAACTCAGGAAGATAAAAGACAGCTTGCCCGATGGTAGCATGAAGAAAATCGCAAATGAACTAAATCTGAGTGTTGAAACAGTCCGTAATTATTTCGGAGGTGCAAATTATGATGAGGGGGAGACTGTTGGCATCCATCTGGAAAAAGGTCCAAACGGAGGAATAGTTGTATTGGATGATACTACAATACTGGATATGGCAAAGGACATACTTGAGAACGGAGGGGTCAGTTAATTTCATTACAGGATTGTTAACCCGGCAGAAAAGATCGCTTTTCTGCCTTTTTTATTTTTGAACATGACTGATCCATACATAATAAAAATATGCGATGCGGAAAATAAATATCTTCCGCTGCTTTTTGACTACTGCCGGTCACTTTTTAACGGTAATCGCCTGCCATCCCATAACCACCTTCACCATTACCGGGTATGGCAATATGCAAAAGATCTGCTTTTGGGGTTATCATATGAGGGCAGGCAACTAAGCACCATAGAAATATCCCTTCTGATGCTTGCGGTATTTTTTCACGATACCGGACTGACAAAAACCCTTGATGAGGATCATGGCCTGGAAAGCAGGAAAATCTGTGAGAAATTTTTAATTGACAATCCTGGTGCTTTTAGTTTTAAGGTTGATGAAGCATTGAAAGCAATTGAGAGGCATGATAAAAAACAAATGTATGTCAAAAACAGCGGTGACCGTGAAATGGATTTGCTGAAAATCCTGTCTGTATGCGATGATACTGATGCTTTTGGCAGTATTGGTATACTAAGGTATGCGGAGATCTATATTCTCCGGGGCATATCGATTAATATTTTGGGAACCAGGGTTTTAAAAAACATGAATTACAGGATTGGCTTGCTTATATCGCAGAAATGGATACCCGGACCCTATTTGAAAAAACATTCAGACAGATTCCGGTATGCTTATGATTTCTATGAAAAAATGAAACTGCCGGATTCTGACCCCTGCTTTAAAAACTGCCGGAATATCCTTGATTCTTATATGAGTGAAGTATATTCAGGGAAGTCCGGTATAATGCAGTTTGCATCAAAACTGGCAAAAAGTGAATACGCGGATACAGCGAAATTCGGTACATTGCTTTTAACGGATTTACAGGATAATTCTTTAACTTGCAGGTAAATAAAGCATCTTCATGTATAAACAGTTCAAGGACTTTATTTATAACGAAAAGCTTATTGACGGACCCGGTACCATAATGCTTGGTGTAAGCGGAGGAGTAGACTCAATGGTAATGATGGATTTATTCCTGAAAGCAGGTTATAATATCGCAGCAGCTCATTGCAACTTCGGTCTTCGTGGTGAGGAATCTGATCAGGATCAGGTTTTTGTAGCTGAAAGGTGCAAAAAATTCAGTATCCGGCTCCACACAAAGCTGTTTGATACCATAACCTGTGCAAAGGATAAAGGGGTATCCCTGCAAATGGCTGCAAGGGATCTTCGGTATGAATGGTTTCATATGCTGCTTGCTGAATATAGCTATTCGCTGGTTGCCATCGCACACAATAAAAACGACCTTGCCGAAACATTTCTTCTCAACCTTGTCCGGGGTACCGGTATTAGGGGACTAACGGGAATAAAATCAAAAACGGGCAATATAATCAGGCCCCTCCTTTTTGCGTCAAGGTATGAAATTCTTGATTATGCCGAAGCAAACAAGGTCCCTTTTCGTGAAGATTCAAGCAATCTGGATATCAAATATAAGAGAAACCGGATCAGGCATAATATAATTCCTGAATTTGAAAAAATCTCTCCTTCGTTTATAAACAGGTTATATGAAACTTCCCAACGCTTAAAAGATGTTGAAAATATATATTCAGCAACTCTCAGTAAAAAGCTTGATCAATTATGTAATCGATCAGGAGAGGAATACCTTATAGATATTAATTCACTTTTGGCTCTTCATCCCCTGGCCACTCATCTTTATGAACTCCTCAGGAAATGGAATTTTTCCAGGGAACTGGTACCGGATATAATTTCTTCACTGGCGGCATCTCCAGGCAAAAAATTCTATTCACCTTCACACCGGATTGTGAAAGACAGGGATCATCTTATTGTGACTCCTTTGCCTGCAGAAACTGTTAACCGGTACTACGTCGAAGAGGAGGTTGAAAAACTGGATCATCCCTTGAAGGTCAGGTTTACAAGAATAAAGAATTATTCAGGGTTCAAAATCCCGGAAAATAGAAAAACAGCCTGCCTTGATCTTGATCTTCTTCATTTTCCTCTTATAATCAGAAAGTGGCAGAAAGGCGACTATTTTCAGCCCCTTGGTTTAAATGGCCTGAAAAAGTTGAGTGATTTTTTTATTGATAATAAATTATCACTGGTTGAAAAAGAGAAAGCATGGCTGCTAACTTCCGGTAACAGGATTGCCTGGGTCATGGGACACCGGATAGATGATCGTTTCAGGATAACAGAAAGGACAAAAGAGATCCTTATGATTGAGCTTGGGGACTGACAGCCTGTTCATTTGCCCGGTCTCTTTTGAAATATTCAAACAGTGTTACATTCATCAGAATAAGCAGTAATCCATACACTGAATCTTCCACGGGGATGGTCAGAACTCTGATCGAAAGATTCTGGGTGTTATCATACCATACTACCTGCTCTTCAATCAAAGTACCCGTAAGCAATCCGTTGATAATAAAAAACGGCACCAACAGGACCGCATATGCGAAGTAGAATCTCCCCATATAAGGGGACTTTAAAACAATCTCATGAAAAAGAATAAAAGCGGCAGTCAATATAAATGTGACTGATGTATAAAGCTTGCTCAAATTCATAAGGGCCACTGTTATCAGAATTGCAACCAGAACGAATGATATAGTACTTGAAAACTTACCAAAAAGATCCTTTTTGATAAGATAATTCAGTGAATCATATGTAAATACACAGGCGAAAGGAATAGTTATAAAAAACAGGATCTCCTCCAGGGGAAGGTTAACAATATATATCCCTGTCAGGTACCGCGGGTTGAACCCCCATATTCCCATACTGGTATATAGCATATCCCACAAAATGAATAAAAAACCTGTGATGGCTATTGATGGAAAGAGATATTTCCATTTTGAGTAAAAATAATTGCGTCTGTCAAAGCTTGCAATAAAGGGGATCAGTATTGCAAAAAAGTTTATGAGCAAATATGTATACACGATTTCAGTATTTTATTTAAGTTAAAAACGTCTGTATTAAAGAAATAATAACCTGTTATTCAGGCTTTGAGATTGTTAAGCAAATTCTTGACCTTTGGATATGCTATCCTGAACCACACAGTATAATTCCCGGGATTTTTTTCAATATCGGCAGATAAATTATCCAGGTCAATGTATTCATAATTTTCTACCTCCTTATGATCAGGAACAGGCTTACTATCAGATAAACCAATAAGGACATGGTCAAATTCATGTTCTGTCAGCCCGTTATCAAAATCTGCCCTGTATATAAAGGTAAATGACTCACTAAGCTTGCAATTTATGCCCATCTCCTCCTGCAGGCGCCTTGCTGCGGCATCATAAACAGATTCTCCTGGCCGCGGATGACTGCAACAGGTGTTTGTCCACAATCCCGGTGAATGATACTTGCCGGAAGCTCTTTTCTGCAACAGCAGCCTGCCTGAGCTGTCCACTACAAAAACAGAAAAAGCCCTGTGCAGAAGGCCTTTCCTGTGGGCTTCCATTTTTTCGGCTGTACCGGTTTCCCGGTCATTCTCATCTACTAATACTACCTCTTCAAAAGTCATTTAAAAAGCTATTTAAATTTAATAAAGGATACAGCAAGTAACCAGTATTTCCTGATATTCGGAATTCTGATCCTCTTATTAAGCAGGGTTGCTGTTGATGTATTTTTGATTTTATTGAACAAACTGTAATAATATATGTAGGCAATATATACACCTCTTCTGACCGTGGAAGGCAACTGTTTGATGCCCTCATAGCCATGCCTGAAATCCTTTTCAATATCTTTTTCTATCGTCTGCCTTTCAGCATCATTAAAATTACTGATATCAACTCCGGGAAAATAGGTGCGGCCAAGTGTTTTATAATCTGCCCTCAG
>SLOS01000328.1 GCA_007132365.1 Bacteroidales bacterium
TGTTACCAGGCAATTATCGGTAAAATTTGAAAGAATTGACATTATTATCCTCAAATCCCTCTCTCCGTTTTCGAAACGGCGGTCAGAGCTCACAAAAGCTCTCAGAATAACAGCAAACTCCTCAAGACAGGAATTGATGAAATTTGCACCCATTGAATCCCTTGTGTCAAAACCAGCTGAGATCTGAAAATAACCATCCAACTCTTCACTTTTATCTATAAGCTCTATATTCCTGATTCCCCCACCCCTGCTGACCATATTGGCTGTAATATGCCGGGTACCCTCCAGCAAATTTTCCTTCAGTTCCGGAAAGGCCTCCTTAAGTCTGCGGGGGTCCCCGCTCCAGATAAAATGAACCTGCCCGTTCTTGATTAACTCGTTCACCCCGGCATAAAAACCGCCCCTGGAGTACCAGAAACGCGCACTTCTGGCAGCGGCAGCAACCACCGAGCTCTCCTCAGTCACCATTGGCACCATGTACATTTTACCATTTATAATAAAATTTGGAGCCACGCCATAGGGCAGGAAAAAGTTGGTGATGGTATTCTCGCTGAACTCATCATGCAGTTTCTGAACTCCCGGATCGATGTGCCTGTAAGATTCAACAATAGAGGCAGCTTCCACCGGATCCTTAAAATCTTTAAGAAGCAGTTCCTGTTTTTCATTTCTGTCCAGCTTTGAAAACCCGGGGATAAACATATTTAGACCCATATCACCAGTAATTTAAAATTATGGTTTTGCAATGTTCAGCTATGAAAAATAATTTCATAAAAATTAAAGAAAAAAACACAGTTCCATATGATGATCTGATTATTTTTTCCGGTAAACTTAAAAGATATTTTTAAATTTATTCATTGCTATTTTAATTAAAAAACCTTTTTGTTAATATAAAACAACCTGATTGCTCAACAAACCTTAAACAAAAAATATCTAAAACTGTTTATTGTTAAAGTTATATGATAATTATGAAAATTCTTGTCTGTATAAGTCACGTCCCGGATACTGAAACAAAAATTCGTATCACCCCCGATGGAAAATCTGTCGATCATACAGAGACAACATGGATTATCAATCCCTGGGATGAACTGGGTCTGACGCGTGCAATTGAAATAAAGAAAGAATTTCCTTCACTTATTGAATCAGTAACGGTCATTTCAGTTGGCAGCAGCGATACTGAACACACCTTAAGAAAAGCACTGTCACTGGGAGCGGATAAAGCCCTGCGCATAGATGCAAAACCACTTGACTCATGGTTTGTTGCCAGACAGATCTCAGAGATCATAAACAAAGATTACTACGATATTGTCCTTACCGGTATTGAATCGAGCGATTTTAACGGATATGCCGTTGGCGGTATGCTTGCCGAGCTTACCGGGTATGCCTGCCTTCCCAATGTTTCGTCCATTGATATCAAAGGAGGCAGGGTAATGGTTCAGAGAGAAGTAGAAGGGGGGAGAGAAAAACTGGAGGCAGTGGTACCTTTTATTGCAGTCATTCAGAAAGGTATTGCCTCTGCCCCCGGTATTCCATCGATGAAGGGAATAATGGAAGCACGGAAAAAAAGTATTGAGGTCATACCGGCAATTGATGCCGAACATTTTACAGAATACACTTATTATGAACTGCCTGCATCAAAAAAAGTGTGCGAGTTAATAACAGATGCAAACCTGTATGAGCTGGTTGCAAAGCTGCATGCCGAAGCGGGAATTGTTTGAAACCCAATCTGACTTCGTCACCTAAAGAATGATGAATATTTTAGTTTATATAGAAACTTTCGAAGGTACAGTGAGAAGGAGCGCGCTGGAGCTTCTCAGTTATGCAAATGATTTGAAAACCCTGAAAAAGGGAATCATAACGGCACTAACAGGACCTGAGGCAGATGATGGAACCATATCATGCCTTGCCCGTTACGGTGCTGATAAAATACTTGTACTGAAAGGAGCTGGTAAATATTATTCAAACTTATCATTAAAAGCAGAATCAATAAGACAGGCAGCACTGAACGAGGGATCAGAGATAGTACTTTTTACGGGAAATGTTGCAGGCAGGTCCCTTGCACCACTGGTAGCGGCTAAATTGAAAGCCGGAATGGTGCCCGGTATATACTCACTGCCAAAAAACCTTGAACCTTTTACCATAAATAAAAAAGTTTTCTCGGGCAAGGCCATTGCCACCGTAACTGTCCACACACCTGCAAAAGTGCTTATTTTGCTGCCCAATTCGTTTGCCTTAAAAGAGAATCCGGTACCTGAGGTAAAAGAGGATCTAGACCCCGGCATTACTGAACCGGCCACTACAACGTTTACCGGGATCAGGATACTGGATACAGTCAGGACCAATGATCAGATCAGGCTCACAGAAGCAGGTATAGTTGTTTCAGGGGGGCGGGGACTCAAAAGCAGGGAGAACTGGAGATACGTGGAGGAACTTGCAGGGCTCCTTGGTGGTGCCACAGCCTGTTCCAGGCCGGCCTATGACGAAGGATGGTGCCCTCATGACGGATATGTGGGACAAACCGGAAAGGTTATATCGCCAAATGTTTATCTTGCACTTGGAATTTCAGGTGCGGTGCAGCATCTGGCCGGAATCAGTTCATCCAGGCTTATAGTGGCAATTAACAAAGATCCGGATGCCCCTATATTTAAATCTGCAGATTACGGTATAATAGGTGATATACAGGAAGTTATGCCCCGGCTTATTGAAGCGGTCAAAAATTACAGGTCGGCGCCCGGATCCACCCCATAAAAATTACCAGATCAAGATCCACCATTATAGATAGTTAGCCTCAAACATCTCCGATTTAACATATAAATGACTTGCAATTGATCAAATTTTTCTATATTTGACGTCCAATCATATGTTAAGCAAATGATAAAACACCTTGTTGTTAAGGGTCATACGCTTGCCTATCAGTGGATTAATAATCACTACTGTAATCCCGAAAAACCTGTAATAGTATTTCTTCATGAAGGTCTTGGCTGCATGAAATTGTGGAAGGACTTTCCCCTCAGACTGTGCCGGATGACCGGATGTCGGGGACTGATGTATGACCGTTACGGTTACGGAGAATCTGATAAAATAGAGGAGCCACGTGAAAATGATTTCCTTTATAATGAAGCAGCGTCAGTGCTTCCGGAATTACTTGAAAAACTTGATATAACAGAACCTGTAATGCTTTTCGGTCACAGTGACGGTGGCACGATTTCTCTCATATTCTCTGCGCTCTATCCTGATAAAACTGCAGCCATTGTTGCCGAGTCATCACACATCTTCATTGAACCTGTTACAATCCGTGGAATAAGACAGGCAATTTTTGCCTACACGAATAACGGACTGAAGGAAAAACTTGAAAAATACCACGGGGATAAAACTGATTCTATGTTTTACAGCTGGGCCAACGTATGGACCTCAGAGGAGACTGCCGGCTGGAGTATTGAACTTATCCTTCCGGAAATCACCTCCCCTGTACTGGCCATCCAGGGAGAGAATGACAATTATGGTACCGCTTTGCAGACGGAGACAATAACCTCCCACGTAAATGGGCCCAGCAAACTGCTTCATATACCGGATTGCGGACATATACCTCATCACGAGCAGCGGGAAACAGTTCTGAAAAACACGGCTGAATTCTTTGCCGGACAATTTGAGCTGGCTTGATCATCCACTTAAAGCTTCGTTGAATTTTACGGCAAATAAAGCTTTGGTTTAGGCATAGCTTGTTACAGGTTTAAAACCGGGATGGAGCAATACAGCTATAAAACAATTAAAAACAGTTCGCACGGACTTTTCAGGGACAGGGGAAGCAAGTTCCTCGCATTTGCTTTTCACGTAACAACCGAAGCCCGGATAAAAAATATACTCGATGATCTGCGGCGTGAGTACCATGACGCCAGTCACCACTGTTATGCCTGGATAATCGGAACAAATAAATACCATTTCCGTGCAAATGATGACGGAGAACCTTCGGGTACTGCAGGGAGACCGGTGCTTGGCCAGATACAGAAACATGATCTCACCAATATACTTATAGTTGTCATCAGGTATTTCGGGGGCACGCTGCTGGGAACAGGAGGGCTGATAAATGCATACCGGTCCGCCGCATCAGATGCACTGGCCAATTCAGAAATAATTACAAAGACCATCAATGAGCTGATAGAGTTAACATTCCCTTATGCCGTGATGAACAGTGTTATGAAGGTCCTTAAGGAAGAACAGGTTGAGCAGGTTGCTCAGGATTTTGACACGGACTGCAAAATAAAGGTGAGCATTCCTGTGGAAAGGTCTGAAAGGCTGACCGGACGGTTAAGGTCAATAGGAAAGGTTAGCGTTAATAAGTTATCAAATAATTATTAACACGTATTTTTTGACTGCAAGTTCTTCCTTACTTTTACCCTTATAACCTTAAATACCTAATCCCGTGCGAAACAGAAGCCTCATTTCAATCAACGATTATTCGAAGGAAGAGATCCTTCGTGTGCTGGACCTGGCTGGTGAGTTTGAGCAAAACCCCTCTCAGGACATTCTAAGGGGTAAAGTGATAGCAACCCTTTTCTTTGAACCCTCCACACGGACACGACTTAGTTTTGAAAGTGCAGTAAACAGGCTTGGAGGAAAAATTATTGGTTTCACCGACTCATCATCATCAAGCGCAACAAAGGGAGAAAGCCTTAAAGATACCATTAAAACCGTAAGCAACTATAGCGATCTCATTGTAATGCGCCACCCGATTGAAGGGAGTGCACGGTACGCGAGCGAAGTGGGTATGGTGCCAATTGTCAATGCCGGGGACGGCGCTAACCAGCATCCCACGCAAACCCTGCTGGATCTTTACTCCATAAGGAAAACCCAGGGAACACTCAACAACCTCAATTTATTCATAGTAGGCGATCTGAAGTACGGCCGCACAGTTCATTCGCTGCTGATGGGAATGGCCCATTTCAACGCCACCTTCTGGTTCATATCTCCAAAAGAGCTCCGTATTCCCAACGAGTACAAGCTTTACCTGGACCAGCGGGGACTGAAGTATCATGAGCACACCGATTTCAGGGATATCGCCGGAGAGGCAGATATAATCTATATGACCCGGGTTCAGAAGGAGCGGTTTTCTGACCCTATCGAATACGAAAAGACCAGAAGTGCTTATGTGCTGAAAAGCACTATGCTGGAAGGAACAAAAAGCAACCTGAAGATCCTTCATCCCCTGCCACGTGTAAATGAAATCAGCACCGATGTTGATGATCACGATAAAGCCTATTATTTCACGCAGGCACTCAACGGGGTTTACACACGTCAGGCTATAATATCGTTGATTCTGGGACTCAAAAACTGAACCTACCATGGCAAAAGATATCAAACAACTGAAAGTTAGCGCCATCAGAAATGGCACGGTTATAGATCATATACCCGCAAATAACCTTTTCAAGGTTATCAATATTCTGGGACTGGATCATATAGACAACCAGATTACCTTTGGCACCAACCTGGAAAGCAAGAGACTTGGCAGCAAGGGAATTGTAAAAATATCAGACAAGTATTTTGTTGATGAGGAAATCAACCGGATTGCGCTGGCGGCACCGGAGGCAAAACTTAATATTATCCGTGAATATCATGTAGAAGAGAAAAAGGAGGTTATCGTTCCCGATCAATTCTCAGGCATAGTCAAATGTGTAAATCCGAAATGTATCACCAACAGTGAAGATGTTAAGCCAAAATTCAGGGTAATATCAAAAAAGGAGGTATCCCTCAAGTGCCATTACTGTGAGAAGATAACTGACCAGGAACACATGGTTTTCATTTAGGCTCTGACCGGAAGATGACCTGTAACGGTTAACGTATCCTGTCATAGGATCGTACCAGTATCTCATCTTTGCGAATACCGCGGGTGGCAAGGAAAACCAGAATCAATGCTATGACAGGGAATATCACCGTTAAGTTGAAATGCCCTGTCGCATCCAGCCTGTTCTTTGTATGGTAATAATAAAAAAAGAACAGTGCGTAAAAACCGATTAGAAGCATTAAGTTGAATATGCATATCCTTAGCTGCAGGATCCTTCTCTTGTAAAAGAATATGGTCAGGAGGCTCAGAGAGGCAGTTACTGCTACCAGGAACCTTAAAGGCAGCACAGATTCAATTTTAATGGCAGTCTCTCCCATCCCTTTGTAGATACCGGTAAGACCGAAAGAGTAATAATTACCTGAAGAATCGACCATCTCCGCGAGAGGAGAAAGAAACATGGAAAAGATAATTGCTGAAGCCAGAAACAGGTAGACAGTCTGTATTCTTTGTATCATGAAAAAATTGTCTTGATTTATTCCGGTAAAGATAAATAATATTTCACCAACCATCAGGTGAAACATAAAATCTGTGTTTTAAATCATGCTATGTAAAAAGGAAATTGAATATTTTATTTAAAATTTCATAATTTCGCTGCTGCAGCAGACTTAAAAATTATGAGTATTCTGAACCATACCGAACTGATACTTAATCCAGACGGCAGCATCTATCATCTCAATCTGCTGCCCGAAGATATTGCAGATAATATTATACTCGTTGGAGATCCCGACCGGGTTGATATTATTTCCTCATTTTTTGACTCTGTGGAAATAAAAAAGAAAAAAAGGGAATTCGTCACCCATACCGGCTTTTATATGGGTACACGGCTTTCAGTCATATCCTCAGGTATAGGTGCCGACAATATAGATATAGTTGTAAGTGAACTGGATGCACTGGCAAATATTGACCTGAAAACAAGGAAACCAAAAAAAGAGCACAGGACCCTTAATTTAATCCGTGTAGGAACGTCAGGATCACTCCAAAGGGATATCCCGGTCGATTCCTTCATTCTTTCGGAGATTGCCATTGGTTTCGACGGGCTCCTGAATTTTTACGCCGGCAGGGATAAAGTATGTGACAAAGGTTTTGAAAAGTCCTTTACCGAAGCTATGGACTGGAACGAATACTTTGCTGCACCTTATGTGGTTGCATCCTCGGACCTGCTTTTCAAAAAGTTAGCCGGAGATGGCTTGATACCCGGTGTCACGATTTCAGCACCCGGATTTTACGGGCCCCAGGGAAGGGAACTGCGGCTGCCTGTTGCCGACGGGCAGCTCAACAGTAAAATTGAGAAATTCAGATACGGAAAACATAAAATCATCAATTACGAGATGGAATGTTCGGCCATCTACGGATTATCGAAATTGCTCGGGCACAGAGCCGTTACTGTGTGCGCAATTATTGCCAACAGAATAACTAAATCATACAGCAGCAGGCACGAAGAGACCATTTCAGAGCTTATTGCTAAAGTACTGGGAAAACTGGTTGACTGAGATTATGGATAAAAAGGATATACGCGCACTTATACATCTGCTTGACGACCCCGATGATGAGGTAAGCAATGTAGTAACCGGCAGCCTCAGGGAGCTGGGTACAGAGATTATTCCAGAGCTTGAAAGCGCATGGGAAAGGACAATTGACCACTATTACCAGCGAAAAATCGAGAATATTATCCAGGATATACAGTTCAGGAATGTAAAAAA
>SLOS01000062.1 GCA_007132365.1 Bacteroidales bacterium
ATCTTGCCGAAGGGTTTAATTATATCCAATTCTGGGGTATGGGCAATTCCGCTGCCGTGACAAGGGTAGGTGATGATATCGGTCAAATAGTGGCCCAGGTATTAACACGGGTTGATGATCCTCAGTCCCCGTATCACGGATGGGTTCACAAAACTCCGGCAGGGGCACCGCAGGGAAGGCACTGGAATCAGTTTATGGAACCGGGAGATCAGAGGGCAGTAGTTGGTAATTACAACCCTGATTTCAACCTTGGAATGCAGACCTCTGTTTCCTACAGAAGCTGGACGTTTAATGCAAACTTCGACTGGAGGAAGGGTGGTCATTTTATGTCCCACTCATACCGTTATGCCGAATCTGACTACCTTACAAACAGATGGATTGACAGGACAATTAAAATCAACCATTTGAGTCCGGCAGAGCGGGCCGAATACCTGAGAGCCAACGCCGACAAATACCTTTTACATAATGATAAATATTACTATGTAATTGTAGGTGGTCCAATCGAACGTTTAGGCGGACTGCCGCACCTTGAAGACGGGATTACCCTGAATGACGGGAATTTTATGCCGGGTGTTGCAGGTTCTTATGATGCTAACGGCAGATTTGTTATGACGGCGGAGCATCTTGGCGACGTTGGCACACCGACCATCAGATGGCAGAGCACCTATGGCTGGAGTTTCCCCAGGGTTGCAATGTTTGATGCAGATTACGTAAAGCTCAGGGAGGTATCGCTTACCTATCAGCTTCCCCCGCTGACAGGTATCGGAGTCCGGAACGCTTCGGTATCGGTATACGGCAGGAATATAATATTGTGGACAAAAGCTAAAATAGGTATTGATCCCGAAAGGGCATTCACGCTAAGTGGAAATTCATTCCAGCAGGGAATTGAATGGTACAACGTGAATCCCTATACAATTCCCGTTGGTGTCAGGTTAAATGTAACATTCTAAATACTAAGAATATATGAAAACATTAATTAAGATAATTCTGATTTTAGCGGTTGTTTCATTCTATTCATGTGAAGAGGAACTAACCGAGCTGAATGTCAATCCCAACGGGGTTGATCCTTCTGTTGTTAACCCCAACCTGGTGCTTCCAACGGTTATAGCTCAAACAGCCAACCCCTATTTGACAAGAAACTTCGAAGGACATTATGCTGGTGTTATGCAATATATACAGAAAAGCGGATGGTCCGGCCCGGAGAATGACTTCGACTGGGTAGGCGGACAGGGCTGGGGCGGCTGGTACAACAACCTTAGAAATGCCAGGCATCTTTATGAAAGGGCTGAAGCTCAGGGAATGGAATTTCAGATGGGAGCTGCCCTGGTTATGAGAGCCTTTAATTTTGGTTTTATAACTGATACCTGGGGTGATGCACCCTATACAATGGCTATAAAAGCTGTTGAAGGTGAGCAGGAGAACTATTTCCCTGTGTTTGACACGCAGGAGACGATTTACAGGGGGATAATAAATGAACTGAAAGAGGCCAACACCCTTTTATCCAAATCACCGGCTCAATACTCCGGCATCAGCCCCGTTGCCGACCTTCTTTATGCTGGTGATCCGGCTAAATGGAGGAAATTTGCAAACTCATTGATGTTGAGATATTATATGAGGGTGTCGGATAAAATGCCCGAATTTGCAAGGGCCGGCATTGAGGAAATAGTGGCAAACCCCGGGACATATCCCATATTTACTTCCAATGCCGATGATGCAGCAATGGCTTATGGCGGTACATCAAATTCTGATTCGTGGCCCAGGAACAAAGCCTATGAAGACACTGGCGAAAGCTTTGAAAGGGTTCAGCTTTGTGCAGGTATAAGAGATGTGCTAATGGGGTATAATGATCCAAGACTCGGAGTCTGGTTTAATCCTGTACGCATCCAGATACAGGTTTCTGAGGAGTATGGGGGTGATGTCATTGTAGGTGGTGTAAGGTACCTGCATCCTGACCATATGGAAGCCAATAACCTGGTTGTTTATACCCCGGAAACATGGGTTGCCGATAATGATGCAGGAAAGACCCTGGTTGATACAAACCGGTTTGTGGGAGCGCCTATTGCATATAATCTGAGTGACGCTTCCTCATATAATCTCAACCCATCGCCAATTCAGGGCGGGCCAAATGTTCATGCTTCTGCACTTGCTGATATTTACCAGCTACCCAGTCATCCTATGTTGCGGGCAAGGATGATTTCCTACGCAGAGGTATGTTTCATACTGGCAGAAGCAGCCCGGAAAGGATGGAATGTTGGAAGCCAGCAGGAATGGTATGAAAAGGGCATTACGGCATCATTCTCTACATGGGGTGTAAGTAATAATCTGGCTGCCTACATGAGTCAACCAGGTATTGTTTATGATGGTTCTCTGGAACAGATCATTGAACAGAAGTGGATAGCCAACTGGACCATTGCACATGAATCATGGGCTGACTGGAGAAGGACCGGTTTACCGGAAATGAGGTGGGGGACCATTGGTATACGGCCGAATCCGCCATTACGTTTGCAATATGACCCTAATGAGGCATCAAGAAATCTGCGGAATTACCAGGATGCGATCTCAAGACTGGTGCAGACTCCATTCACGGCACAGGATGGTAACGACAGCGCATGGTCAAAAATATGGTTATTACAGGGAACGGGGAAACCGTATTAAGATTTTCCGGATCCATGAATATAATCATGGTTCAGAAGCCGGTAGTTATTTTGTGAATATTAAAGAATTTAATACGACTACCATAGCCTTTTAAACAGCCAGAATGGCCGGTTGATATTCGTTATTGCGGGGACCGGCTTCTGAACAATAATTTTTTTGGTTTTTTCTTAATATATGGTTAATACCTAAACCCTTGTTAGGTGTCATATATTAAAGAGAATTAATTACTTGTATTGATTTGGAACTAACAAAAAGATATTATTCAAATGTTGGTTTTTTTGGATTAGGTTCAGGTAGTTTAAGGTGAGATTAGAAATTTTCTTTTTAATACCCTGTCTTGTGAAGGTATGCTGTTGCCTTTGTAACGACAGGGTATTTTTATGGAATGGAACATTGTCTGTAAGAAAATCATTTTTTATTTATTTTAGATTGCAATTAATTCATGGTTTTCCGTAAATTGGCTTCGCTGTTTTTTAAATAAGTTATACGGATGCTATAATTCAAAATTTAAAAAATTACTGTTATGGGTGATCCAGATGTCATTTTTAAGAAAAGACACGTCACAGTTTTATTTATGGTTGCGGCATTTAGTTTTATACCATTATCCTGCAAAAATGATATGGGAGTGGATACTGCCTGCGATAAGGGCGTTGAGCATGGGATTATTTACTACGAGGAAGGCCGTTATGCCGGCTGGCCTGCCAATAATGGCATCTGGTCATGGGACAACAATGAGATACTGGTTGGTTTTGCAGAGGGTGAACATGATGCATCCAGGGGTTTTCATACCCTTAAGGCAGGTACTTCAAGCAGTAAGTATGCACGGAGTATGGATGGAGGTATTACATGGACAATAGAAGATGCATTTGAAAGGGGGCAGATTACAGAGGGAACTTCTGGTGAAAAGTCAGGGCATATTACCAGGTTAACGGAAAGTATAGATGATTTTACTGATCCTGGTTTTATTTTTACATTCAGAAGGCATAACAGCCACTATGGTCCATCCTATTTTTATTATTCCATAAACAGGGGCGAGAGGTGGATAGGTCCGTATGAATTTCCGGATTTAGGCACTCCGGGAGTTGCTACCCGCACAGATTATATTGTTGACGGTAAACAAAGATTAAGCGCTTTTCTAACAGTTGGGAAGAGTAACCGCAGGGAAGGCCGCGTTGCATATGCCAGAACAGACGACGGAGCTCTTAACTGGGAGCTTGTGTCATATGTAGGCCCTGAGCCTGCAGGGTTTGATATAATGCCATCTTCTCTGAGATTGTCTCCCACGGAACTTATTACTACAATTCGCACAAGGAATCATGTATACGATTACAGCCTCGGGCATCTGGATCCGACAGTTACAGATATACGTGACCCAATAACTGCTTATATATCTGATAATAACGGCGAAAGCTGGGAGCAGCTTAGAGATCCTGTGGCCTGTACCGGATATGGCGGCTCTCCTTCTGCTCTTGTGAAGCTCGATGACGGAAGGCTGGCGTTGGGCTATATTTACCGAAGTGCCCACGGCTCGAGGGTTAATGTTAAATTCAGTTCTGACAATGGCAGGACCTGGGGTTGTGAAATAATGCTTCGCGAAGATGGTGCCAACCGTGATACCGGATACCCTGTTATGGTGCAAAGGCCGGATGGTAAACTGATAATGATTTATTACTGGAATAATGCCCTGCAGGAAGGAGCAACCCCTTACCGTTATCTTGCTTATACAATATTTGATCCTGGCAGGTGGCAATGAAAAGCAACATACAAACAGTTTTATATGCAATCACATCAACTGATTTATTACATCGCACCGGGTGCCCCGCCGCTCAGGACCACCCCAAAGGGAAATGAACCATATATGAGGATGGAGGCCGGATTCAATCCTTCATGGTTTCATGAGCGGCTCGGTATTGATTTTGGTGAGAAATGGCATGAATCACCTGAGTATCGCCTGGAAGCAGCTTTAAAAATGAAAAATGAGCTGAAAGCAAGATTTCCCGGGCGCAATATTGGAGAATCCGAATCCACTGACCCCCCGGATCTTCTGACAGGTCTCTATGGAATTGCCGTGACCCCGATGTTATTTGGATTTGATATACAGTATTACAGCGACAAATGGCCGGTAGCAAAGGGCAGATACCTGTCCGACCGGGAAATTGCGGAGCTTAAGGTGCCCGATGTGGAAAACAATCCGGTCTTTCATAAAATAGTTAAGCAGGTTGAAACGATCAGTAAATTAACAGGAAAGGCACGCGGGTTCCTCAACTGGCAGGGTGTTCTTAATATTGCTTTTAAACTCAGGGGGGAACAGATTTTTATTGATATTTATACTGATCCGGGCCTGGCCGGGCATCTTTTCAGCACTATATCCGAAACACTAATTAACGGGGTGAAAGCCTTGCATAAAGTTCAAAAAGAGCTTGGAACGGAGTACCATTTTGCTACCATTTCAAATTGCATGATCAACATGATAAGCGGGGATGATTACAAGGAGTTTCTATTACCATATGATAAAAAGATACGCAGCAAGTTTAAAAATTTTGCCATCCACAATTGTGCGTGGAATGCAACTCCCTACCTGGAACATTATGCTACTATTCCCGGGCTTGGATATCTTGATATGGGAATAGAAACTGATCTTGCCATGGCAAAAGAGGTTTTCCCTGATGCAAGAAGAAATATTCTTTACCGTTCGACCGATCTGTTAAACAAGTCCAATGAAAACCTTGTTGCAGATTTTGAAAGGATAGCCTCTGTATTTTCTCCTTCCGATCTCGGGTTACCCGATATAGAAACGAATGTTCCTGATGAAAGGATCCTGTTTGTTATGGATTTATGTGAAGAGCTAAGTGAGAAACACGGACCAGGCAATTAATCTGTTTTTCGGTAATTTTAATTTGACCCGTTAGGAGGTTGACCGGTTAATGATTTAATCATGAGAAAAATTACTGTTTATTTTTTTGTTTTAATTGTGAATTCAGGATTTGTATCCTGTAATAAAAATCTCAAGGATGCTAATCTATCTCTTGTACCCTGGCCTCAGAATATTTATATAAGCTCCGGAACAAATATTATTGGCAGTGATCTTTTGTTTGTCAATCATTCAAACAATAATGATGTTGAAAGAATGATCAGTACCTGTATTAATGATTTTGAGGAAATTGGTTTCAGGGTAAATGCTCAAAAGGACAGGAATTTTAACTTAAAAAATATTACGAGGGTCAATTTATATTTAGATAAAGATGAATCAGAAAAATATGGTGGGGAAGAAGGGTACCGGTTGACTGCCGGTAAGGGTATTTCAATATATGCCGCTACAAAAACCGGATTATTCTGGGGTACCAGAACATTGTTGCAGCTTCTGAAGGACGGACCTGATATATTGATCCCTGAACTGGATATTTCAGATTATCCTGCTTTCGGTTACCGGGGATTTATGATAAGTGTGGACAGGCAATTTCATACTATGGATTTTCATCTTCAAAACTTAAAGAAGATGGCAGCCTATAAAATCAATCATTACATGATTCATTTCAGCGGTCGTGATAATTATACCCTGCCAAGTGATATTTATCCTGAACTGCCAGCACCCGGGAAGCATTACACTAAGGATGAGATCCGTGAGCTGGTGGGGAAAGCCGGGGAGTACAATATCACTATTGTCCCGTCTGTTGATGTTCCGGGTCATACGGGCGCCCTTATCAATGCAATTCCGGAATTAAATTTTGACGAAAGGCGAAGAAGTCTGAATATTGCCAGGGAGGAAACTTATGATATAATACAAAACATTTTTCAGGAGCTGATGGAGCTATTTCCCGGACCCATATGGCATTTGGGTGCTGATGAGGTAAGATACCCTGATTTGGCAGACAGTCCCGGAGAGGAGTATACAGAATGGATGAAAAGGAAAAATTTTACAAAAGGAGACCAGTTATTGAATTATTTCATAAACCGCATGTACGATTTTATAAAAGGGAATGGTTACAGGATGTTTGTCTGGGAGGGCTTTAACCCTTATACAGAACCAAAGGTGAATCCGGAAATCATTGTGTGTCCATTTGATATCAAGTTCGAAGGAAAAATGCCGCGGGATTATATGGGAGCCGGTTATACAGTTCTTAACACGTCATGGTCGCCTTTATATATTGCCAATAAAACTTCAATGACACCCCCCGAGACTATTGCCAAGTGGAATGCATACATGTTTGGCGCCGGACGTAGTCCCCAGCCATTCAGGTACTGGGAAAAATTCACCCCGGAAGAGATCCCGACCGAAATTATCGGTGCCCAGATGTGTGTATGGGATATTGAAGAAAAAGCTGAATGGGGGTTATTGTTTGGAAGTGATGCCGGACCCGGCTTTCCTGATTACGGCAGGCCCGGCCAGAGACTTCCAATATTCAGTGAACGTGTATGGACAGGAGATAAAACAAGTGCAAAGGATCTCCTGGAAAGGACCGGAGCATCCTACTGGGATTAATTATATTCTGTTAACCAAATCCATAAATATGAAAACGATTGCATTAAGTTTAAAGAAAGTCAATTTTATATTGAGAACATTTATTAAGTTGTTGATATCAGGATTATTAATGTTTGTTGTTTCTGCACTGGCGGGGCCGGTTTTCAGTCAACAGACCAATAATTATTATGATTTTTCTGATGCAGTGATAGTTATACCGGATAATCTCACAGAAACAGAACAGGCTGCTTTACAAATGCTTGTTGATGAAGTTAAAAAAAGGACCATAATTGGATTATCAGTTGACCTGGAATGGCCTGATTCCAGAATACCCGTCATTGCTGTTGGAACAAGTACCTTATTTAAGGCTGATCCAAAATTTAACCAGTATGATCGCGGCTCATCAAATCACGAAC
>SLOS01000364.1 GCA_007132365.1 Bacteroidales bacterium
CAGATCCTCCGGGGTTTGTTAACAGAGGTCAGTCATAATAACAGTAGCTTGACACTTTGGCGGTTCGCCGCTGAAAGTGAGCCGGGAATTTTTTCGTCAGGAAAAGTTCCCGGCTTTGTTTATTTTAGTCTCGCAATAATACCGTTTACGTTAAGAACTCACCAAATCATAATATTGCATTAAAAGGCAGGGCTGAACAGAATTATTTTAAACATAAATCGTTAATTTCTTAAGACCCGGAAAGACTCAGAAGGATTCAGAAAATTTCAGATGGATTTAAAGGGACTAAGTCTTGTTTTTATTTGCTTTTGATTATTTTGCAGGTATGAATTCCTGTAAGCTGATGCGCACAGAATAATATTTACATAAACAGGAGATCAGCCGGGTTTAATTGCCAGGTAATCAATTCATGATTTTGTAACATGTTTTTAAAATAAATTATTAACAAGATCATAATGATGAAAGCATATATGTCCATTGTTTTTATCCTGGTTTTCCGGATCTTTCTTCCACCTTTGTCCGGGTCTGAAAATGACTCCCCGGAAAATCTAATCCGAGACAGCCTTGAGTCATACTCCTCGTTTGTAAGTCACCAAAAAGTATTTCTGCATTTGGACAAGTCGTCATACCTGGCCGGACAGACCATCTGGTTCAGGGCTTATTTGCTTGATGGTATGGACAACATCCCGGTCAGATCAAAAAACAATCTGTTTGTCGACCTTATAGACTCCCGGGGTGAGGCCATTGCTGTAAGGATGCTGCTGGCCGAGGAAGGTGGTGCACATGGCGATATTCTGCTTGCTGACGATATTCCCGACGGCAATTATATTTTGAGGGCCTATACTTCATGGATGAGAAATTTTGGGGAAGAGTATTATTTTACCAGGCAGCTTTACATCAGGAACCCTGCATACAAGAATATGATTCCACGGATCGAGGTTATAAAAAACAGGTTCTTTAATCGCAGGCTTGAGAGAATGGGCAGGAATTATGAAGTTGTATTTTTCCCTGAAGGTGGTAATATGCTTGCCGGAACTCCCAACCGTGTTGCTTTTAAAGCTACAGACGAACTGGGAAGGGGACAAAGCGCTGAAGGGAAGATAATCGACATGGAAGGTAATGTTGTAGCCACGCTGGAAACAGATTTCGCGGGGATCGGGATCTTCAATATTGAACCCATGGCTGAAAATGTCTACCGGGCTGTAGTTTCTGTAAACGGAGGCAGACAGACTGCCTATGACTTCCCGAAAGCCAGTGACCAGGGATATGCATTGCGCATCGATGAGGTCGGTGAGCAGATAAATATTAAACTGGCTACAAACAGAGGTTCGTTGAATTCCCTGTATTCTGAAGAGGTGATCATAGTGGCCCATACCAGGGGAAAAGTACACTTTGCACGTAGCTTTATGATAAGTAATAACAGGCTGGAGGTTAATGTTGATAAGGAACTGTTCTCCACAGGCATTGCTCATTTCACCGTTTTTACAAATGATTATATACCTGTTGCTGAAAGGTTGGTGTTTATTGACAGGAAAGACGAACTTATTTTTTCTGCAGAGATTGATACTGTCACTTTGTTTGAAGGTGACCATATAAATTTCCGGCTTAAGGCAAGTGATAAAGCCGGAAATCCTGTTGAAGGAACTTTTTCGCTTTCAGCAGTTACTGGTGCTCCGGATATTACATCGCATTCCCGGGGAATATTGTCGTATATTCTTTTCAATTCCGATATTGCGGAAATGGTTGACTATCCTGATGTCTATTTTAAGATGGACGATGAAAACATTCCCACAGCGGATCACCTGCTCCTTACATATGGCTGGAGGCGCTTTAACTGGGAGAATGTCCTCGCAGGTGACTTACCCCGGATAAGGTATTCAGGAGAACCGGGACTTGCAATTACAGGAAAAGTCAAGGATCCTGCTGCTAATATGCCTATTCAGGGTCATCCTGTGCAGTTAACTGTAAAGAGCGGTTATGATGAGGAATTTACAAGCATAACCGACCAGCACGGATATTTTGCCTTTCCACACCTTTACTTTGAAGGGGTGGTGAGGATGGAGTTGTCGGGGAGAAGACTGGCTAGTAACTATCCCCCTGAAATTGAGCTTAATGTGCAAGAAGCATGGGGACACAATTATCAACCGGGCGTCCAGACCAGAAAAAGAATGGTTACAAGACGTGGTGATGACTGGGTGCGGAAACCCCGGCAACCAAGGTCTGCCTATATTTCAGCGCCCGGAAGGATTGCCGCCCCTCAGGAATTCGGGCGGCCTGACCAGACTATTTTTATCGATCATGAAAATCTGTTTGAACATGACATACTTGAATTATTGAAGAACAAGGCTGTTGGTCTTATTGTCGATGGAGAATCTGTAAGATTGCACGGCCCGACCTCTTTTTACGGCAGAATTGATGTGGAGTATATGATTAACGGACGGTTTGTTGATCGTCGCCTGTTCCTGAGTACTCCCCTCAGGGATATTGAACGTATAGAGATATACCGTCACTCCAGCACAGTCGCATTTGGATCCAGGGGCGGGTCAGGAGTTATTAATGTCTCAATAAAGGAGCCGGGTTACATGGGATTCAGGGATATACTCAATTTAACGGTACAGGGATACCATGAAGTACGTGATTTTTATTCTGACATAATAACCTATCAGAGACTTTCGGCCGATCCGGCCTACGGTATTACTGTCTACTGGGAGCCGGATCTGGTTACCGGCGTCTATGGTTCGGTGAATTTTCACCTTCCCGTTAATGAGGGAGTCAGCAGGCTGATTTTCACCATCCAGGGAGCCGGTTATAACGGATCACTCGGGTTTTCGAGGATGCTGCTTGCCAGGTAATCTGTCTCCTCTGAATATTTTTTATTAGTTTTCCGTAATGGCGGAATATTCCGGGGCAGCAACCGGGTTAGGCATATATTAAAAAAAATCCTGAACTGGTGTTCCCGAAATATCAGGAACGCTCCTATTGAGTTGTTTTTATTAAAACATCTGTGCCAATGGTTGCATATCCGTGAGAGAGTGATATAAGGTAGACGCCATCCGGCAAATCACTTATGTCAATTGTCGTTATATCCTTTACTGCTTTTACGGTTTTTATTTTTTGTCCGGAAACGGAATAGATAGTTATTTCACATCTTTGTGGTGTGTATGCCGTTATATCAATATTTAACAGTGAAGAAGCCGGGTTTGGATAAACAATCATTTTACTTTCCGGAATATCAATCTGTTCCAGTATACTTGCAATATCAACAGTAAATGTAATTGTATCGGGATCACCGGCATATACTTCGAAGGCTCTTGCCCGGGTGGCATTGACTAGAGTGTCACCGGTTACCGATAAGTGAATATGGCGGACAGAATCATCCATCCTGGTTTCAAGCCATTGATTTGTGAAACAATCTGCCCTGTCTATCACGATACTCCATTGATCTGAAACACTTTTACGTGTTTTTACCGTATAGTGCTTGCTTACCCAATCACCTGAAGCATTGCCAAAAAACCTGATCAGTGAAAGCCTGAAGGGTTTGCCAAGGTCATATTCCACCCAGAAGGAGCTTATATCTCCTGCCCCGGGTGAACCGGATGCTTCTCCCGAGATGTTACCGTCCCATAAGCCTTCCACCGGGCTGGCGGGATCAAAATTATTGCTGTGGTCAATGATGGTGTGCTCATTTGCCAGATTGACATCTTCACCGCAAGAGATGGTAATGGTTGCCTGTGACAATTGGTAGTCGCTCAACTGATCCCTGACTTTAAAGGTTAATTCCCTGGAACCTGTATATTCGGGAAAACCCGTTATTTTACCCTCGCGCGACATGGTTAGACCACCGGGAAGGCCGTTGCCTTCAATATACCAGCGGTATGGAGGTACACCACCTGACGCTGCTTTAAGTTCAGTATTGTACAGCAGTCCGCTGTAACCAACCGGCAATATTATAGTGTCCAGGATTAATTCATGTGTTTCTCTTTTTGCAGGGCCAATTCTTTTGCCGGCCATAACTATACCGTCAAACTGAGCATATGAGTCCACGTCCGGGGCCCAGTCGGAGGTACTGCCTCCGTGAAAAGTTGAGAAATATAACCCGCCAACCCGGCCGTAATTGTTTTCGATGTCCCAAAAACGCATATCGTCTATATCGAGCCTTTTAACCCCGTCGATCCACACTTTTAACTTACCGTCATCCTGTCCGGGTGTTCCTACGTTTATGTATTGCTCAATGCAATGCCATTTTCCGGGTTCAGCCCTGAAATTGCAATCAATATCCTGTCCCCATTGAACTCCTCCCCATTTGCCATTATCACTTGGTGGAACATAGGCGTAGACGTTTATATCACCGTTTCTGCGCCACATAAATCTCATTGTCCAGCCATTTGTGCCATCGGGCTGATCGCCCCCTGAACGGGACCATGAGTTGCCGCCACCCATCAGGCCGGGCAGTTTTCCTCCACGTTTAAAATCAAAACCTTCTTCAAATTTAACGTAATATCGCATGTACATCTCCTGAAAATAACCCTCCTGCAATCCGCTCATTTCAGCAAATACCATTGGAAACTGCCCCCCGGTTTCTCCGGGACCGACACCTCCTTTGGGATAGTTAACGCGAAACGATTTCTCTCCAATAAATTGATTGTCAACTACATTGTTGGCCGGGCCCCTGTTGACCCATGGTACACCCCACCTGTCTCTCCAGGTACTTGTATTGTAGCCCTGTTCAAAGCCGCCGTAAAAAACAATATCATCCCTGTGGGCCAGGCTGTCCTCAATGGTAGCAATGTCACCGGCACGGGCAAAAACGGCGGTTACTGCACTGATGCTCAGAAATGCTGACAAGCATATGAATCCAAAAATATTTGCCATTTCTTACAAATGAACATAAAATTTTTCCATCATAAATTGCACACATGCAAGATGAAAAAATTTTATGAGAAAGCGAAGCGGTTCCGACTGTAAGCATAAATTTTGGATATTTTATAAAGACCAAATTTATGCTTTTTTACAGGAGAAAAATATATGATTTTTTTTCATTGGTTGAATTTGGTTTCAACTTTGGGAGAATATTTGGTATCTTAGTACGTGTGTTGGTAATAAAATTTTATAACCGTTCACATCAGGAAAAAATGGAAAAAACAGAAATGGAATTTTCACATCAGGGAGAGAAAATAACCGCTATTTATCCTTTTTTTGGTCCTGCGGACTCAAAAACACTGCTCTCCATAATTAAACTGGAAAAGTATTCAGCACCGGCATTTCCTGAGTTAACTTCTTTTGTTCACCATTATTTCAGTGGAGAAGGAAAACATTCAGAAGAAATTACTGAAATAATGAATACAAAATATTTTGTTGGATTTACAGGAATCCTTTATCTGCCGCAGGAGAAAGAGGTCTACTTTATGGATCACCCCAAATTTGACATGGCTTCCGTTGTTGATACAGATAACCTTATCAGCAGAATAAGATTAAATGATTTTCGCACCAGGGTTTCTCTTGATGGCATTGAAACAGGAACTCTGCCCTGGAATAAAATAGCGAAAAACCCCTTCTTTATTGCCGTAAGCGGCGGAGAAGAAGGAGCCGAAAAACTCGCTGAACTTGCTTCGAAACACCAGACTAAAAACGGGCACATTTTTGTTCCGAAAATATCTAATTTCATGAGTCCCCAGGCAAGAATCCCATTGTTATACTCATACGACAGAGGAAGGAGCTTAACAGTCAGCCTGAACGGATCCGGATCTACAACAAATAGTTACACGTTTGGGTTGATTAAAAACCAATGAATATGAATTCTGCTTGTAATAACTGATTCGAAACCAAACAAGCTGCAAAAATTAATCAAACCGGGTAGGAAGGGAAAATTCATTCAGGTTATTTTCTGTATACTATGGCGTCAAAAAACAAAAAACTTTCAACACCTCCTTTATGGCTGTCATTAATACCTGTAATTGTAACCGGAATTTCACTTGGCCTGTCTGTTCTGGTGATTGATGCGGAACCTCATTTTTCTTTATTCCTTGGTGCTGCAACCGCCGGATTATGTGCTTTTTGGTATGGTTTTTCCTGGAAAACCATAAAGGAAGGTTTCAAGCATTCAATAAGCCGTACCATACCTTCTATCATAATACTTCTGATAATTGGTATGCTTATAGCTGTCTGGATTGCAAGTGGTATCGTTCCTGTGATGATGTATTTCGGGCTTAAGTTTTTTGTGGCTCGCTGGTTTTTACCCCTGATTCTCCTGTTCTGCAGTTTAATGGCATTGATAACCGGAAGTTCCTGGTCTACTATCGGAACCCTCGGAGTGGTTGCTATTGGTGTTAGTGAAGGACTGGGGATTCCTCCTGAGATAACTGCCGGCGCAGTTGTTTCAGGAGCTTTCTTCGGCGACAAACTGTCCCCAATGTCTGATTCTACCAACCTTACACCTTCGGTACTTGGTGTCAATCTTTACGATCATATTAAACATATGCTTTACACTACCCTGCCGGCACTGGGAATTTCACTTATTGCCTTTACAATTATAGGACTCATTATTTCTGGAAACGGTAGCTCTGACGAAGTTTCAGAATATACCGAACATATCCTGACTCATTTTAACTTTTCAGTATTTTTATTTATTCCCACAATTGCTGTCATATTCCTTATTATTAAAAAGGTGCCAGCGATTCCAAGTCTTATTGCAGGCGTTATTTTGGGAGGACTTGCATTTATTGTAATTCAGGGTGGAAGCATTAATGAACTTTTTGAAGCTATTCACAAAGGATATTCAATTGATACAGGTGTAGAGGAAATGGATGTCCTGTTTTCAAGAGGAGGTATGGAAAGCATGTATAATGTGGTAAGTCTGGCGATGATATCTCTGGCTTTTGGAGGGATCATGGACAAAACCGGGATGCTTCACAGTATTGTGCTTTCATTGGCTAATTTTGTGAGATCAAATGGAAACCTCACTTTGACAGTTGTTTGCTCTTCTGTTTTAGTTAATATCTTCGGAGCGAACCAGTATCTTGCAGTAATTTTGCCGGGACAGATGTTTGAGGAGTGTTACAGGAACAATAAGTTAAAGCTGAAAAACCTTACCCGGACCCTGGAGGCAGGAGGTACACTGACTGCACCGCTAATACCCTGGAACAGCAGTGGCGTCTTTGTATATGCGACTATAGGTGTATCAGCTGCTGCCTATTTCCCCTATGCTTTTCTGTGCTGGATAACAATGCTTATTGCTATATTTTTCGGTTATGCAAATATTAAAATGCATAAACACGAAGACATTCAGGAAGAGCCCGAAGATCAGCAATAGTCAGAAAAATGGATATCATCAGAACTGTTTCAAAACAGATATTCTCTTTTCAATAGGAGGGTGGGTGGCAAACAAACCGTTAAAAAATGAGAACAGGTCTTTTTTCTGCTCTTTTGGGTTGTCAATAAAAAGCTGTGC
>SLOS01000116.1 GCA_007132365.1 Bacteroidales bacterium
GCAATGAAGCGGATTGGTATGATTACCGCTGGCACCTGAAAAATGTGATTGTTGACGAAAAACCCCTGCTTGCATTAATCGAGCTCTCTCCACAGCAAAAGGATGCGGTCGTAAAAGCAGCCAGGAACAAGATCCCCTTTGGAATTACCCCCTATTACCTTTCGCTTATCGACAAGCAATTGTCCATAGGCTATGATCACGCCGTAAGGGCACAGGTGATCCCCCCTCCCGATTATGTGGATATGATGGTGGAAAACCGTGATGTACGGGGCATGCGATTTGATTTTATGGGAGAGCATGACACTTCTCCCGCCGAGCTTATAACGCGGCGCTACCCGGGTATCTGCATATTAAAACCCTACAACACCTGTTCGCAGATCTGCGTCTATTGCCAGCGTAACTGGGAGATTGATGCATGCATGGACCCCGATGCCCAGGCGTCGGACCAGGTGATAGACACCGCCCTTGCATGGCTTGATGAGCACAAAAGCGTTGGAGATGTGCTTATTACAGGGGGAGACCCGATGATAATGGATGATGAGGTTATCGAAAGGATACTGGAAGAGATAGCCAAAAAGGACCATGTATACAGGGTGAGGTTCGGCACACGCACACCGGTCGTGCTGCCGATGAGGTGGACCAAAAACCTTGTTTCCATTCTTGAGCGGTTCAATGTGCCGGGCAGGAGGCAGATATCGATAATAACCCATTTTGAACACTCATACGAGATAACGCCCGAAGCTGCAGCTGCAGTGAACATGATCAGGAAAGCAGGGCTCAGCGTCTACAACCAGGAGGTGTTCACCCTGGAGAACTCACGGCGCTTTGAATCGGTCAGGCTGAGGCTTGATCTGAAGTCCATCGGCGTCGACCCCTACTATACATTCAATATGAAGGGAAAAGATGAGACACGACGCTATATGGTCCCCATAGCCCGCATACTGCAGGAGAGAAAGGAGGAGGCAAGGCTGCTTCCCGGACTGGACCGTACCGATGAGCCTGTATTCAACGTTCCCAAGCTGGGCAAGAATCACCTGCAGTCCTGGCAGGACCACCGGGTGGTTATGATAATGCCTGACGGATCAAGGGTTTACGAGTTCCATCCATGGGAGAAGAATATAACCCCCGTGCCACCTTACAACTACCTTGACGTGCCGATCTATTACTATCTTGAAGAGCTGGCAGCAAGGGGTGAAAACATAAGGGATTACCGCACCATCTGGTATTATTACTGATAGCCTTTTCACCATTGATAAAACACCTGCAGATGCCCGAAGGACCAGACTATTTTTATTCCCGGTATCAGGCAGTTGTTTTGATTCTGTTGCTTCTGCTGATCCCTCGCGGTGGATATTCTCAAGCAGATGATCTGACGGTGATCAGGGACAGACAGATTGTTCCCGGCCGTATGACTGTTCCTGAAAATAAAGGTTTCAGTTATATAATGATGGGTGACAGTATAGTTGATATGTTTACCCGTTACCGGCCTGATGATGAGGTAAAGGTCATAGTGGAGTTTGAAACCCCTCCGCTTGCAGGGCATATCACCCCCGGCGAAGATACAACCAGTGCAAGGATAAAAAGATTAAGGATGCCTGTTGACCGGGAACATCAGAGGTTCAGAAGGGATCTGAGGGCCATTGAAAAACTTGCGGAGACTGATAACCGTTTAAAACGCACACCTGTTGTCAGCACCATCCGGAACGAATATGCCATAGTGTTTAACGGTGTGGCTCTGGATACCAGACAATGGGTGGCAGATGAGATCAGCAATCTCCCCTATGTAAAAAAGGTTCATAAAGACCGGAAAGTTGAGCTGCTGATAGACAGGAGTGCTCCTCATATTGGTGCCGATACCGTCAGGGCCGTCCATGAAGTTATGGGAGACGGGATTGTTATCGGGATAATAGATACAGGTATCGACTATATGCATCCTGATCTTGGTGGCGGATTGGGGCCCGGCTACAAAGTGATTGGCGGTTATGATTTTGTCAATGAAGATGATGATCCGATGGATGAACACTGGCACGGTACTCATGTTGCAGGTATTGTTGCGGCAGATGGTGAGTTTAAGGGTGTTGCACCGGGCGCATCACTTATGGCCTACAAAGTTATTCACAGGGAGGGTGTGGGTTTCGAGTCCTGGATACTGGCAGGAATAGAGAGAGCTGTTGTCGACGGGGTTCATCTGATTAATATGAGCCTGGGAAGGACCGGCGGCCATCCGGATGATCCGCTGTCAGTTGCTGTTGACAACGCATCGGAAACCGGTCTTATATGTGTGGTAGCAGCAGGCAATTCAGGGAGGGAGGGATATCAGACAATCACTTCCCCCGGGGTGGCCCCCAGTGCGCTTACCGTGGGAGCGACTAATCTGAATGACGTAATTGCCAGCTTCAGTTCACGCGGACCATCAGGTACCGGGTATGGGGTTAAACCGGAAATTCTGGCTCCTGGCATGAATATAACTGCCCCTGTTCCGGGCGAGGGTTACAGCACTGTAAACGGGACATCAATGGCTGCACCCCATGTAGCCGGAGGTACAGCTCTCCTGCTTGAAAAGGCAGGGGACATGCAACCAGGCCGGGTAAAAAGCATTTTTGTGCAGAGTGCTATTGATCTGGAATATGACATCTGGACACAGGGAGGAGGAAGGATAGATCTTGAAAGGGTGTTTGATATGTACGAGCTTGTAGCGGAACCTGCTATAATAAATTTCGGGTTTGCAGATATTTTTCAGGATACCTGGACCACTGCCGATACATTAATTGTCAGCAACTACTCATCTTCTCCAAAATCAGTTGCGGTGACTCATACCGGCGATTTCCCCGCAGGAGTTGAGTTCACTGCATTCCCCTCCGACTTAATACTTGGTCCCGGAGAATCTCAGGAGGTAGTGGTATCGGTGACTGTTGACAACCTTCTTGTCCCTTTTCCGGAAGAATACCCGATGAGTTATTACGGGAACATAGAGATCACCTCACCTGAAACACGATCGCTTATCCCTGCAGTGTTTTCAAAAAGCACATTGCTGAGGCTGCATTTTGATGAGATACCGGGTATGTTGACCCTTTTCAATGAGGAGGATGACCTGCTTTTCATATACCGCGATCCAGAGATTGATTATGAACTTGATGCCTGGATTCCGGCGGGTAACTATGATATTATTGTATCCTATGATGAGGGAGGAACAATTATATTCCGCGAGGATACCATTGTGGAGGAATATACTGTTCTGGTAATCAGCAAGGAAGAGGCAGAAAACCATGTTCAGGTAATTAACAGGAACAAAGACGGAGCAATTATTGAAACAGACTTTGCTTATGACAGGTTCAGTCATCGTTCAGGCAGGTTCTCCTGGGGAACATATAACACGGGATTTTCTGAAAGATATTTTTCTGATTTCAGCAATTATACCTGGTACTGGAATTCAGGGAAAATTACACAGGGCGGTCAGGAATACTATATTCTGGGCGACGGGTTACAGGGATGCACCTCTGATGTTGTCCAGACATATGAACCGGAAGATCTCAGGTATATTGAATTAGACCATAAAGTATTCGAAAATGATAAAGGTGTTATCCCGGTTATCTGGAATTGTTCCGGAGCGGGTTGCATTTCATCCGTTTCAGATTCAGCCCTGCATTTACCGTTTAAACAAACCTTCTACATATCCCCAAATTTCAGGTATGATGGACTGGAACTGGCTTTTATGGTAAAACTTCTTGGAGACGACGAAAATGCAAGGGTGATGTCGGACAGGTTGAGGGTTTTTTCTTCACCTTTGATAACGATTAATGAGAATGATAATCTATTTGCCTACAGGACATATGAAGATTTTTTTGAAGGTCAGCTTATTGAAGGTCTGATAATAGAGGACGGGTTGTTCCCGACCGGCCTGGGGCCGCCGGGCTGGTTCGGTGAGCTCTATACCAGGTCCGATTACCTGCAGCTTTACAATGTTCGGTATTTGTTTCTGTCGCAGATGAAGGACTGGCATTATGATGATCTGCAATACAGGCTCTACAGTGATGGCCTGCTCCGTCAGTCGGGAAAGCTCCTTGAGGACTTCCAGACAATTGGGCGTGGTGTGCAGGATCATGTCTCAATAAGGATCCCTGACGGCTCTGCCTATGATGTTCTTGAAATAGATTACAGCAACTTCAGGATACATGAAAGGGATGGGAAGGCCACCGTAAAGCTTGGCATGGAGAACCAGGGTGTCAGAAGGTACCTGCCCCGTATGCGATCGTTCAACATTCTGTCTGACGGTACCTTTACAGATAAAATAGTTACCGGAGATCAGAATATAATACAATTTGAACTTAAGCAGGGATATGCAGGTCCGGAAAATGGTGGATTTGCATTGGTGGCTGCGGAATGGAGCAGCTGGCCGGACACGTTGTGGACTTTATTGGAATTGGATAATGATGGCGATCTTTACAATGCAGCAATACCCGGCTATATTCCGGAGGGCTATGTCTCCCTGCGTGTCACTGCGATTGATAATTCCGGAGGATTGATGCAATATATGGTTGAACCAGCCCTTTACAAGGAGGGCGCCGAAAAGCATCTTATCACGGCTGAAGCAGGCAAAAACGGCAGTATACACCCTTCGGGACAGATTGAGGTAGGTCACGGAGAAGACCAGTTTTTTACTGTAGTCCCCGACGAGGACTACCGCCTGCTTTCACTGAAGGTTGACGGGAAAGAAATTGACACTGAAGTTGACCCGAAGTGGAATGAGGCAGAACAGCAATATACATTTACAGATGTCACCCGCGGTCATACAATAGAGGCAGTTTTCGGCGTGATAGGTTTAAAGATATATCCGAATCCTGCCAGGGATATGCTGTGGGTAGAGTTTGTCAGTCCGGCAACCGGCGAGGTGAGGGTTGAAATCTACAACGTGCAGGGGCGGCTTGTCAGGGTTCTTAATGTCGCTGATAGGGGCCCGGTCTACCTGCCCGTTGATATCAGCGGGCTTCCCACTGGCTCTTACGTGGTGGTCGTCGATAGCGATGAGAAGTTCCCGCCTGCAAAATTGATATTGATGAGGTGAGCCTCTGCCCGGAGGTTAAACTTTCTTATAGATGCGGAATAACATCGGGTATTTGTTCCGCTCGTCGGCAGGGTGATAAATTTCCTGCGATATTTTCCATCTCTTTTCTGAAATGTCCGGAAAGAATGTGTCTCCATCAAAATCATGGTCTATTATGGTGATATACAACCTGTCGGCCAGAGGAAGGGCTTGCCTGTAAATCTCACCGCCGCCGGCAATGAAAACTTCCGGTTCGCCGGCAACCAGCTCAATGGCCTGCTCAACCGAACCTGCTGTAAGGCAACCCGGCACCCCGTAGTCCTTCCTGCGGGTGACTATAATATTTGTGCGTCCCGGAAGGGGTTTGCCCACAGAATCAAATGTTTTCCTGCCCATGATTACCGGCTTTCCCATAGTTGTGTGCTTAAAGTACTTGAGATCTGCAGGAAGGTGCCATATAAGGGAGTTGTCCTTTCCGATAACCCCGTTGCGACCCATTGCCACAATAATTGAAACCATAATTCAATATTTTGCTGTTTACTGCCCGATGCCTGTAAAGGGACAGATAGTCTGTCCGTTAGACGGAAATCTCCCCCTTAATGTGCGAATGGGGGTTGTAGTTTTCTATGAGAAAGTCTTCGTAGGTAAAGTCATCAATGTTTTTCTTCTCCGGGTTTATTTTCATAACAGGGAGTTCCCTTGGCTCTCTTGCAAGTTGAAGCTTCACCTGCTGAATGTGGTTCAGATAAATATGTGCATCGCCAAGGGTATGAATAAATTCTCCTGGCTGCATTCCGGTCACCTGGGCTACCATCATCATAAGAAGAGAATAGGATGCAATGTTGAAAGGGACCCCCAGAAAGATATCGGCACTTCTCTGGTAAAGCTGGCATGAAAGCTTCCCGTCGGCAACATAGAACTGGAAAAGGATATGGCATGGGGGCAGGGCCATCCTGTCAAGATCTCCCACGTTCCATGCGCTGACAATATGTCGCCGGGAATCCGGGTTTGTTTTCAGTGACTTTAAAACCTGCTTTATCTGGTCGATCTTCCTTCCGTCCGCTGAGGGCCAGGAGCGCCACTGGTACCCGTAAATATGTCCCAGATCACCATTCTCATCAGCCCAGGCATCCCATATCCTTACCTTGTTGTTTTTCAGGTACGCTATATTGGTGTCACCCTTAAGGAACCAAAGCAGTTCATGAATAATGGAGGGCAGATGCAGTTTTTTCGTTGTCATCAGGGGGAAGCCATGCTGCAGGTTGAACCGCATCTGATATCCGAACACACTTAGCGTGCCTGTACCTGTCCGGTCAGCCTTTTCTGCTCCGTTTGCCAAAACATGGTCCAGAAGATCAAGGTATTGCTTCATATTTTTTTGTCAGGATTAGTGCAGACTATGCTGAAATGATATTTGAAAATTAATAACTGAAGTTGTAAAACTTCATGATGTCCGATCTTTTCACCTTCTCCACCTTTACCCTCTTTATCCTGACATCCTCCAGGGGCCTGTCCCTCTCATCGGTAGGCTTCTCTGCAATAATGTCGGCCACCTCCATCCCGCTCATCACCTGTCCGAACACGGTGTATTCGCCGTCAAGATGGGGGGCTGCCCTGTCGTGACGTACAATATAGAACTGGGTGGGACTCGAATTTTTCAGGGGGTTTCGCTCACCACCATAGCGTGCGGCACCTACGGTTCCCCTGCGGTGGCTGAATTTGGGGTTTATCTCGGCGGGTACATGAGGCGGTATTATTTCCTGATCCCATGCAGGTGTGATATTGGTTGTTGAAGGGTCGCCCGACTGGATCATGAAATGCTCTATAACCCTGTGAAAGAGATTCCCGTCGTAGACACCCGCCTTTGCCAGTTCAATAAAGTTCTCCTTGTGCATGGGAGTCTCATCATACAGAATCATCATCATGTTCCCGTATCTGGTCTCCAGTGTCACAAGGTAGTCATGCTCACTGTCCGGAATGGGGTCCTGCGCAGCGACCGGTTCGTTATTGATAACAGGGGCAAGGGCAAGCAAAAGAACCATTACCCTGATAAAAACCGGTAGTACCGAAAACTGTTTCGTTATAACCTGCTTTTTTAAAAATTCTCTGATTAAAGTATGCCTCATTAAAACCTGTCCTCTTTTAAAAATTCTCTGTGCTAAAATCCAGCAAGTTAAAATCTGCCTTAAAAAATCCTGCATATTGATCCTGGTTAACTGCAAATTTAAGGTTTTTAATCCATAACCAGGAATTTTTTAGTCGACGATTAAACCATGAA
>SLOS01000065.1 GCA_007132365.1 Bacteroidales bacterium
GGTAAAAATGCAGGAAGTCATTGCGGTTATTGTTCCTTATGGCTTCGACAAACTGATTGGAGAATTTATTGGCATCAACATATAATACCGTTTTCTCATGAAATTTATCTTTGACCTCAATACCGATAGCCTGACCGAGGTGGGTTTTTCCAAGGCCATTATCGCTGTATAGAAACAAAGGATTGAATGCTGTACCTCCAGGATTGGCAGCCACTGCCAATCCGGCTGAGCGGGCAAGCCGGTTGCATTCACCTTCAACAAAATTCGCAAAGGTCTTATCAGGGCATAACTGCGGATCAACATGCAGCTTTTTTATCCCTGGAATTATAAATGGATTTTTTATGGTGTTCTCTCCGCTTTCCAAAGGAATTGAAACAGGTTTGTTCCTGGGTTCTGATTTTGATTTACCCGGGAATTTTACAGTGTAAGGCTTAATATCCGAAAAACCGTTATTTTCCATCACGACATTGTACTCAAGCTTGGCATCATTTCCAAGTTCTTTGCGCAGAGTCTTGCTCAATATATCTATGTATTGCTCTTCCAGATATTCATAGAAAAACGGGCTCGGAACCTGGATCGTTAAAACGTTACGATCAATTTTGAGGGGAACAATAGGTTCAAACCAGGTCCTGAAACTAATTGAAGGTACATTATCCCTTATTACTTTCAAACAATTTTTCCAAACTAAATTATGATGGTTATCCATTTTAAAGTAAGGGCTTAATAGAATTTTACGACTTTTTGTTAGCAGAAGCAATTTTGTTAAAAAAAAGGATATAAAAAAATCGCAGGGGGTATTGACATTCTGAAAAATAAAACAATGCTTTTATTAACAATCTTTTATAAAATTAAAAAAAATGAAAAAAAATGCTTGTAACTGTTAATCAAGGTAATAAGGCATTGATATATTAAGAGTTTGTTAACTAAACCTTTATTGCTCGTTAACTAATGTTACTTCTACCGACTGGTAAAAAAACAGAAATATTCATCAAAGAAAAAGGAACATTGATCAAAAAAAAAAACTAATCGCGCTTTCTCCCGAAAATTGAAAAATTGACGTACCTTCCCGGACGCTCCCTGAGGTCAATTAAAAGCTTGTCAAGATTTTCAGAAGCACTTTCAAGATTGTTATATAATTGCTCATCAGATATAAACTTTCCGAGAGAGCCTTCCCCCTCGCTGGCCCCTGCAAGCACATCATTTAAATGGTTAACCGCAGAAAGCAGTTCAGATTTTGCAAGTGAGTCGGAAATGGCGGCAAAATTATTCAATATTATAGTAATATCCTCGTTGCTGGCCGCAACATTTCCCGAGATCGACCCGAGGTTGGCAAGTATCCTGTTAAAACGGCTGTCTTCTTTTGTGAGGAGTGTATCCATAGTATACATTGAGCGCTGAAGACTGCTGACGGTGCCACTTATATCATCCATACTCTTTGAAAAGCTTTCGCGGAAATCCTCATCCAAAATAACTTTAAATATACCCATTACCGAATCAAGGGAGGCCATCATATCTATAGCCCTGTTTTTCAGAGGTTCTATCTGACGGGTAATCTCCTCCTGAAGATCAGGTTTAATATCTGCAATAAGAGTATCCCCTGAGTGATGCCTTTCAGCTGAAATCCCGGGAACCAGTTCAACTGCTTTGGTTCCCATAATATCTGAACTGAATATTCTTGCCATAGTGCCCTCAGGTAAAATAATCCTTTTGTCGATCGAGATTTTTACAATCAGGTTCTGAATATCATCCATAAACCTGATATCATCAACATATCCCACTTTATAACCGCTCATGAAAACATGACCGGACTCCATTAGTCCGCCAACCTGATCATATACAACAAAGTAATTATCGGTCGGTTTTAACAGGTTTTTCCCTCTGAGAAAACTGTATCCCCATATGAAAAAACCGATAGTGAGGACCATCAGAATGCCGATCTTCACCTCTTTACTGATTTTTATCTCCATTCAAATAAATATTTTAATATCTGTTTGCCCAAAACCTGCCCGGCAAAAGAAGGGCAAAATCCCTTCCGAGGTCAATTACTGCTAATTGCCTCTTGCAGCGAAATCAGATTACCACTGCGAACGGCAACTATGAATGCATCAGGAAAAATTTTATTGATTTTTTCCCTGTACACAGTTATATCCTCCAGGGTAGCTGCAGCTCCTACAACATACCTGAAAAGTCCATCCGACTCATACACTTCAATATCTTTTATCCCTTTAAAAAAATCCGAATCCAGGGGAATCTTGTTCCTGGATGATATTACCTGTACCTTAAAGGTGATATTGTCCGGATGTGAAGATGTTTCAGGTCCTTCAGAATTGGCGGGATTTCCTTCCTGATTGTTAACATTGTTGCTGCTGCCCGAAGATGCAAAAAGTCTGTCACTCTTTCTTTCAATTACTTCCTTGTAATCCCTGAAAGCCCTGAAAATAGCAGAGGCAATATAGGACTGGCCCTGATCAGACATAAGAAACCGTTCCTCTTCCTCATTGGAGATGAAACCAACCTCAACCAAAACACTTGGCATGGTGGTTTGATAAAGCACAATGAACCCTGCCTGCCTGATCCCCCTGTCTACCCGTCCAACCCTCTCTCTGAACTGGTCCTGAACATAAGATGCAAAATTCAGGCTCTGCCCCAGGAAGGTATTCTGCATAAGCGAAAAAATAATATAAGATTCCGGGGAGTTAGGATCAAATCCCTGGTATTGTTCATCATAATCTTCCTCAAAAAGTATGGCCGCATTTTCCTTCATGGCAACTTCCAGATTTTCCTTTGTTCTGTGAAGTCCTAAGACAAAAGTGTCAGTTCCTTTAATATTTCTGTTACTGTTGGCATTTGCATGAATTGATATAAAAAGATCGGCATTGTTCCGGTTGGCTATCTCTGCACGCCTGTGCAGTTCAACGAATTCATCTGTGGTGCGTGTATAGATAACTTCCACATCAGGCAGGTATTCATTGATATAACCACCCAGTTTTAGCGATATTGGCAGAACTATATCTTTCTCTTTGGCCCGACGGCCCACTGCCCCGGGATCCTTACCACCGTGACCCGGGTCTATTACAACCCTCCTCAGCCTGTAAGCACCATCATTTCCGCCATAAGTGGGATAAGTTAAAAAGAGTGCCCCAAAAGCAAGAATAAGTAAATTTATCCGTTTAGATTGATAAAATAAAGCCTTCGAAAACCTGAGCATCGATCTCCAATTTTGATTTTATTGGTTAGTTTTGAAATTTAAAATTCTAAACTGATATCTTTACAAAAATAGTATAATAAAATTGCATAATCAGAAATCACTTAAGCTTTTTAAGCCTTTCCTCCCGATTATTATCCTGATTTTGTTGTCGACCTTTCATCTGCCAGAAACCCGGTCACAGGAAAGATCTTCAGCCGCAGATACATTGCATCTGAACGAAACCATGCCGGAAAACCAACCGGAGCAAGAATTACAAAAGCAGGATTCCCTGCACCACCAATACCAGGAACAAGATACACTTCAGCAGCAACTCCGGGAGCAGGATACCCTGCAGCAGGAATCTCAGGATCGAAGCCTGCAACAATATGAGCAACAACCATTTCAGCAAACAGAACAACCCCGTCAAAGACAGGAAAGCAATATGCTAACCACAAAAGTTGAATATAGTTCATCTGATTCAATAGATTTTTCAATAAACGAGCAAAAATTGTTTCTGTATGGTGAAGCCTGGGTCAAATATGAAAACATTGAATTAAATGCTGCTTATATAGAAATTGACCTTGCCAGGAATGAAATTTTTGCCAGGGGCGAAACAGACAGCCTTGGAATTGAAACAGGAAGGCCGGTAATGACCCAGGGTTCTGAGACATTTGAGGCAAAAACAATGAGATATAACTTTGAAACCAAAAGAGGCATTATTTCAGGTATTGTTACCGAGCAGGAAGGGGGATTTCTGCACGGAGAAACCACAAAGAAGCATGAAAATGAGCACCTGCACATAAGAGGAGGTAAATATACATCGTGCGACCATGAACATCCGCACTTCTATATAGCATTGACAAGGGCAAAGGTCATTCCCGATGATAAGGTGATCTCCGGACCTGCATATCTTGTAATTGAAGATATTCCCTTGCCCCTTGCTATTCCGTTTGGTTTTTTCCCGAATAAACCGGAACGAAAGTCCGGAATTCTTTTTCCAACATACGGTGAAGAGGCCTCCAGGGGATTTTACCTGCGTGGCGGAGGTTACTATATGCACATTAATGATTATCTGGACCTGCGACTGGAAGGCGATATTTACAGTCTGGGTTCCTGGTCCGCCAACGCCGCCTCAAATTACCGTGTCCGATACAGGTATAACGGAAGCTTCAGGTATGCATATTCTCATAACGTAGCAGGGGAAAGAGGTATGGCCAACTACCAGGAAAACACATCATATAATATTGCCTGGCAGCACCGCCAGGATGCCAAGGCTTCTCCATACAGCAATTTCTCGGCAAGCGTCAATTTTGGTTCCAGTTCATTCAACAAATTCAACACCGTAAATCCCGATGTATTTGCAACCAACACTGCCCAGTCCAGCATCTCTTTCAGCCACCGTTGGCCTGACTCCCCGTTTTCCCTTACCAGCAATATAAGTGCTAACCAGAACTTTTCCAATCAAACGGTAAATTTACGCCTGCCATCTGTAAACTTCAACATGGCAAGGCAGTACCCTTTCAGAAACCCTGACCGTATAGGTGATCCCAGGTGGTATGACAATATAGAGCTGAGTTATACCTCCAAAATTGATAACAGGTTAAATACCTATGATACCCTGCTTTTCCGAAGAGAAGCCTTAAGGGATATGCAGAATGGTTTCCAGCATGATATTCCATTAAGGGCAAACTTCCGGCTTTTTAACCTTCTGAACATAACCCCGGGCGTAACTTATTCAGGTGTCATGTACACAAGCTCAATAAGAAAAACCTGGGTGGAGGATTATTACGATCCGCGCAGGGAAGAGATTGTTCCAAGCCTTGTCACAGACACCATTCCGGGCATTGTTTACGGCCACTCTATTAATCCGAATTTTTCAACAGGTTTAAGCCAGAACATTTATGGAATGTTTATGTTCCGTGATTCCAGGATTGAAGCAATCAGGCATGTGATGACCCCATCGGTGGGATTTAGTTTCGCCCCTGACGTGGAAGGCCTGATGCCTGATTACTACAGGACTGTGCAACGAGATACACTTGGAAATGAAACTACATACTCAATTTTTGAAAATGGGATATATGGCACCCCAAGCATCAGGGGCAGGGCAGGATCGGTAAACTTCAGCCTGGCGAATAATATTGAGATGAAGGTGCGCGACAGCAGGGATACCATAAACCAGTCCAGGAAAGTAAAAATACTCGACCGGCTCAATTTTTCAACCGGTTACAATGTTTACGCCGACTCCCTTAACTGGTCCACCATCAACATGACCGGCAACACAAGCCTTTTTGACAACAAGGTGCGCATTAATTTCAACGCTGTAATGGACCCCTATGCCCTGGATGAAAACTTCAGGAGGTACAACGCTTCCGAGTGGAGCGTTAACCGGTCCCCCGGAAGGATAACAAGGGCGGGACTAAGCCTTACCATGGGACTCAGATCTGCAGCAGCACCGAGGGGAACCGCTACGGGTCAGGGTCCTGATGGAAGGATGGCCCCGGGGGACAACGGAACAATGATAGATGCCGGTAGCGGAATTCCCGGAGAGGATATGTTCTCACACCTTGATGACATAGATCATACGGTGCATTATTACGGCGATTATGTTGATTTCAACGTACCATGGAACCTTAACATACGCTATAACCTTAACTATTCAAAACCACGTGATGAAAGCCAGATAACCCAGACCCTCAATTTTTCAGGGGATATGAGCCTTACACCCAGGTGGAGGATACAGTTCAGTTCCGGGTACGACTTCAGGGCAAATAACTTTACGATGACCAATATTAATATTTACAGGGACCTGCACTGCTGGGAAATGCGTTTCGGGGTTGTGCCCTTCGGATCCAGAAAAAGCTGGAGCTTCTCCATTGCTGTAAAATCTACTCTGCTGCAGGATCTGAAATACCATACGCAAAGAAGCTGGTATGACAATTTTTTCAGGTAAAAATAAAATTAGTCCCAACCGGCCGGTTCCTATTCAGAAACAATCTCAAATTCAACATCAACCTTCACATCCTTGTGAAGCTTGACGGTGGCGGTATAGGTACCCACCTCCTTAATAAGTTCCTCCTTAAGGGAAATCTGCTTCCTGTCGATCTCAAAACCCAGTTCTTTGAGCGATTCGGCTATTTGTATTGTATTGACCGATCCAAATATCTTCCCCTTTGAACTGGTCTTTGCTCCGATAGTAAGTTTGGTACCTTCTATTTTGGACATCAAAGCTTCAGCTTCTTCCCTTAATTTCGCCTCCTTATGAGCTTTTTGTCTCCTGTTTTCGTCATGCATCTTTCTTGCAGAAGGAGTTGCCAGTACTGCCAGACCCTGCGGAATCAGAAAATTTCTTCCGTATCCGTCCTTTACCGTAACAATATCATCAGCATGACCAAGGTTAGGTACATCCTGCTTTAAAATAATATCCATTTTATTACCTCCAATTAATTATTTTAACATATCCGTTACATAAGGCAGTAAAGCCAGGTGACGGGCGCGTTTTACAGCTGTTGACACTTTTCTCTGGTACTTCAGTGATGTTCCTGTAATTCTGCGGGGCAGGATTTTTCCCTGTTCATTGAGGAACTTCTTTAAAAATTCAGGATCCTTGTAATCAACATACTTTATTTTATTCTTCTTGAAACGGCAATACTTCTTCTTTTTGATCTCTACTGTGGGGGGAGTGAGATATCTTATTTCTGACTGATTTTGTGCCATGGCTTATTCCTCCTTTTTTACTTCCTGATTAGCAATAGAACGTCTTTTTTCACTGTATTCAATGGCATATTTGTCCATCCGGAAAGTAAGAAACCTCAAGATACGCTCATCACGCCGGTACTCGGTCTCAAGCTTTCCGATAAGTTCGCCTGGAGCCTTGAATTCAAAGTGATTATAAAAACCGGTGGACTTGTTTTTAATGGGGTAAGCCATCTTCCGTAATCCCCAGTCCACGTGCTGGACTATCTCTCCTCCGTTGTCAGTGATATACTTCCTGACCTTTTCAACCGCTTCCTTCATCTGGGCTTCAGACAAAACGGGAGTAA
>SLOS01000114.1 GCA_007132365.1 Bacteroidales bacterium
ACCCAGGCCCATTCATGGATACAGAGCTTTGAGGATGAGCTGACGGCTTTCAGACAATTTGCCGTAGCCTTCCCCGACTGCTGTATTTTGCTGGTCGACACGTATGATACCCTTCGAACCGGTGTTCCAAATGCGATTAAGGTAGCCAAAGAGATGGAAAGGGAGGGTAAAAAACTGTCGGGCATTCGTCTGGACAGTGGTGATCTGGCCTATCTCAGCAAAAATGCCAGGAAAATGCTGGATGATGAAGGTCTGCAATACGTGAAGATTATTGCATCCAACCAGCTTGATGAGTACGTTATACGAAGCCTCAGGGAACAAAATGCCCCCATAGACTCCTTCGGGGTTGGAACAAACCTCATAACTGGCAAGGAAGATGCAGCCCTGGACGGCGTATACAAGCTTGTTTACAGCGATGGCCGGGAAAGGATGAAAATATCCGATAATATTGAAAAGATGATCCTTCCGGGGAAGAAAAAGATCTACAGGTTTCTGGATAGTGACGGCAAGTATCAGGCAGATGGTATCTTCCTGGACGATGAAGATCACTTTGATATGATATACCACCCGTTTCGTCCCGAAAAAAAAAGCAACATATCGAACTTTAAACGGGTGGAAATTGTTATGCAGGTAATGAAAAAAGGAAAATCTTCAATTCAGAACAGGGATCCCTATCAGATTGCTCAGTATGTCAGGGATGGTTTGCAGAAGCTCCCTGATGAGCATAAACGGTTTGAGTTTCCTCATATTTACAAGGTTGGCATCAGCAAAAAACTGATGGACCTGCGGAAGGATTTAATTGAGGGAATCAACAGCACTTTTTAACCATTTAAAAAACAGATTGAGCCATGAGAGCGCTTCTAATTGTTGACGTGCAAAATGATTTTTGTCCCGGAGGGGCACTTCCTGCACCTGAAGGCGACCGGGTAGTACCGGTATTAAACAAAATAATTGACAGGTTCCCTTTCGTGGTTGCATCGAGGGACTGGCATCCGGAGGGTACGGTCCATTTTGAAAAATGGCCTGCTCACTGTGTTGAAAATACTTATGGCGCTGATTATCACCCTGATTTGAAAACAGAAAAGATAGATGTCCATCTTCTTAAGGGTACGGGTAACGTGGATGACGGCTACTCCGCGTTTGAAGCCACAAACTCTGATATTGAAAAGCTTTTAAGGGAGAAAGGTGTTAAGGAGGTTTATGTCGGGGGACTCACTACTGAGTATTGTGTCAGATCGACTGCTATAGACAGCCTGAAAAAAGGTTTCCGAACATTCCTGGTAACAGATGCCATTGAAGGGGTAAGACAGAACCCGGGAGATGTGGAGAAAGCCATTGATGAGATGGCCGGAATGGGTGTCGCAATGGTTACATCAGACCGGGTATGACCCTTTAAAGTTAAATATACAGATCCTTTGCCATTAAAAACACATTGAATGCACTTTAACGAAATCAGATACAGGTTAATTATTGTCCTGTTCTTCCTTATTGCTTTAGCCGCATGTGAAAAAGAGAGGGAAAAGCCGTTTCCCGATCCGGTTCATTTTGTCGAATCAGAACTTATTGCCTCCTTCAAATCAGATGATATACTGAACTTGTTAAACGACCTGGGTGAACTGCCCCGGGAGATATCATTTTTTATACGTTATGATGTCCTGGTATACAGGATCATTTATGAAACAATTGATGTGGACAATAACCCTGTACTGGCATCAGGGGCACTTGTGCTGCCGGATATCAGAGATCCCATGCCGTTTATGAGTTTCCAGCACGGAACTATAACTGAGGAAGAAGATGCGCCGTCATGGTTCTCATCCGATCTCTATTTTACTGCGGTTTTTAACGCTTCTGCAGGATACATCATAGCGCTGCCGGACTACCTGGGATACGGCAGCTCCCGCCATCTGGATCATCCCTATGAACATGGCAGGTCACTCGCAACGGCATCCAGAGATATGCTCCGGGCAGTTCGCGAATTTGATATTCTGAACAATGAGTTCAGGGCAAACGACAAACTGTTTCTTACAGGCTATTCACAGGGTGGCTATGCTACCATGGCACTCCTGAAGCTGCTGGAAGAGGAGCACAGCGATGAGTTCCGGGTAACCGCTGCCACGGCAGGGGCCGGGGCCTATAATAAGTCGGAGTTTGCCAGATACCTGCTTGAAGCGGACCAGGAGATTGTTTATCTGAACACATTCCTCTGGGTTCTGGACACTTATAACAAGGTATACAGAATTGAACGACCCCACAGTCACTACTTTAACGAACCCTTTGCAACCATAATTGCAGAAGGTGGAATATTTGAAAACCCTGAACTGAACCCGCAGAATCTTTTTACAGCAGGTTTTCGTGAAGGAATCATCAGCGGCAGCGATACAGAATTCATCAGCGCCCTTGCAGATAACGATAACTACGACTGGAAACCTTCAACACCCTTGCAATTGTATCACGGGACCGATGATGATTTTGTCTATTACTTCAATTCTGCTTCAGCCTATCAGGCAATGAATGAGCGGGGAGCTCAATCAGTGGAGCTTATTACAATCCAGGGGGGAAATCATGCTACTTCCGTCGCCGATTATTTTTTTGGAACATTTTTATTCTTCAGCCAGTTCTGAGAGTTTCACAATCGGGAATTCTGCAACTGAGAGTTCCGCTATTGAGAGTTCTGCAACTGAGAGTTCCATAATTGGAAGTCCGACAATTGCGAGTTCCATAATTTTGGGTCTATCCGAAGATCATAGCGATAAACCTCATCATAAAAGCAAGAATAAATAGGCGGCATTTTAAAAATAATAAAAACATTCAAAACTTTTTATCAATTATTGATTTGTTTTGATGATTATTTATATTTTTAGACGATTTTTATGAATGTCATGACAATTAAAACCCGAATTGCGTGCACTTATCAAAATTGTTTGAAAACAGTAATAAATCATCACCAAAAAGGACTGGCGAAACAAGAAAGTTGTTTCTGAAAAAACAGATTTTCTGCATACTCTACCTTGAGGAACACAAAACCATAGCCGACCTTTGTATTCCCGTGGGCGTCAGCATACCCACAATGACCAGGATCATGCATGAGCTCATGGATGAAGGTTGGGTGACAGAACTCGGTACAGGGGAATCAAGGGGCGGACGCAGGCCGGTGTACTATGGCCTTAATCCTTCTGTCCGCTATATTCTTGGTATAGAAATGACCAGGAAATACACCAGGATCAATATTTTTAATCTGCAAAACAAGGCAATTGGAGATACACTCCAGATTGACATTGAACTTGATAATGCTCCCGGCACATTTATTGAACTTAAAAACCATATTAATCAGTTTATAAAAAAATATAAACTGGATAAAAAAAATATCCTTGGTGCAGGTATAAGTATACCCGGACTTATAGATAAAAAAAGCAATATCAGCTACACTTACCCTAATCTTGGGCAAAAACCCCTTGACGTCGTTTTCGGAGATCTTCTGAAAATACCTGTCTACATAGAACATGATACCAAAGCTATGGCCCTGGGCGAGTCGTGGTTCGGGCTGGCAAGAAACCGGTCCAATGTTTTATGTCTGAATGTAGGCTACGGAGTTGGGCTTGGTATGATAATGAACGGCGAGTTATACCAGGGATTATCAGGCTTCTCAGGTGAATTTGGCCATATCCAGATGATACCTGACGGTGAGCTGTGTGATTGCGGAAAGATTGGCTGCCTTGAAACGGTGGCATCAGGTTCGGCCATTGTGGCAAAAGCAAAACAGATGATTGAATCGGGTACTAACTCTATTATCAGGAAGCTGGTTGGTGGAAATACTGAAAAAATAAAATTGCCAGTCATTATTGAAGCAGCTCATCAGGGTGATCAGTTTGCAATTGAGCTTATTGAAGAATCGGGCAGTTATCTGGCAAGAGGACTTGCCTCTCTGATACATCTGCTTAATCCGGAAATGATAATAATTGGCGGTGATATAGCTCCTGCGGAAAACCTGATTCTGGATCCGATCAAACAAAAACTGAACAAATATACCATCAGCAGGATCCGTCAGGATGCAAGCATATTTATTTCAGAACTCAAAGAGCATGCGGTGTTACTGGGCACCATCCCGGTGGTGATGAACAGAATCTTTTCTGACGAACCTTATATCAACAATATTCATAATTTTAATAAATCATGATACTTCAACCGATTGACTGGGCCATAGTGGCATTATTTTTTGTAATTCTTTTATCCATTGGTTATGTCGCATCCAGACAGGCCGGGAAAAGCACTACCAACTTTTTTCTTTCAGGACGTAATATGCCCTGGTGGTTGCTGGGAGTTTCAATGGTTGCAACTACCTTTTCAGCAGACACACCAAACCTGGTTACCGATATGGTCCGTACAGGAGGTGTGGCCAGCAACTGGCTTTGGTGGGCATTCCTGCTTACCGGCATGCTGACTGTTTTTATTTATGCCAAGTTATGGAACCGCTCGAGGGTTATGACCGATCTTGAGTTCTACGAATTGAGGTACAGCGGTAAAATGGCAGCCTTTCTCAGAGGATTCAGGGCAATTTACCTTGGGTTTTTCTTCAATGTGATGGTTATCGCCACCGTGTCGCTTGCATTTATCAAGATAGCAGGCGTGATGCTGGGCCTGCAGCCTGCTCCTGCACTGATAATAGCAGCGGTAATCGTGGTATTCTACAGTGGACTTGGGGGACTGAAGTCGATATTGTGGACTGACCTGTTCCAGTTCAGCTTTGCAATGTTCGGGGCAGTAATAGCAGCAGTTTATGTTACAAAATCACCTGAGGTCGGGGGACTGTCGGCACTGTTTTCACATCCGAATGTTGTCGATAAACTGAGTTTCGTTCCAAGTATCTCGCAGCCTGAACTTTTCCTCAGCATATTCCTTATTCCCCTTGCAGTGCAGTGGTGGTCAGTCTGGTACCCCGGCGCTGAACCTGGCGGAGGGGGTTACGTGGCACAAAGAATGCTTTCTGCCAAAAGTGAGGACCATGCGGTGGGAGCAACGCTTCTTTTCAATTTCTTTCATTATGCACTCCGCCCCTGGCCATGGATCATAGTGGCACTGGCCTCCCTGATTGTTTTTCCCGATATCCAGTCAATGGCAGAAAGGTTTCCGGATGTTGCCACGAGATATGTACAGGAAGACTTTGCATATCCTGCCATGCTGAGGGAGTATCTGCCGGCGGGATTGCTCGGACTGGTGGTTGCTTCCCTGATTGCTGCATTTATGTCAACCACCGCCTCTCATATCAACTGGGGATCATCATACCTTGTGAATGATTTCTACGGACGCTTCTACAATCCAGGAGCAACTGAGAAGCAGAAAGTGACCGTGGGCAGGATCAGTACTGTTTCAATAATGGTCTGTTCAGTTATTCTGGCCCTTATATTACAGAGTGCTCTCCAGGCATTCCAGTACATTCTTATGATCGGTGCGGGAACAGGTCTTATCTACATACTCAGGTGGTTCTGGTGGAGGATCAACGCCTTTTCAGAAATTGCAGCTATGGTTGCTGCCGTTTCCTACTCCCTGATATTTATCGCTATCGAGAATTTCGGAATGATACGTTTTGGTGACGGGGCCATAGAGGTGCTGGGCATTCCATCAACAGAAACCTACTGGGCAATGATCAGGTTCGTTGGGGTGGTGTTTCTTACAACTGCCACATGGATAATCGTAACACTTTTAACAAAACCCGTCAATGAAGAGACACTCAGAGGCTTCTACCGCAAGATAAGGCCCGGGGGACCGGGATGGAAGGCTTTAGTGGACAGGGCAAGGTCTGAAAATGTAGAACTGCTTAAAGAGAAGGATCTTCGCTGGGATGTCCCAACAGGGATCATGTGCATGATCCTGGGCAGTATTTCAATATATAGCATATTGTTCGCCATAGGGAACTTTCTTTACGGAAATTTAACCTCCGGATTCATATGCATTGTAATCATGGCCGTCTCATCATACCTGCTCTACAGATCATGGAACAGACTCAAATCAATTAACTGATTAAATTTAAACAAATGAACCATCCATGACAATATTTTCAATATTCTGACAAAATACAATGATTTAATTTAATATTTACGTATGAAGCCCACCTTGCTTATTCTGGCTGCCGGACTTGGAAGCCGGTATGGAAGCCTTAAACAGATTGAACCTGTCGGGCCCGGAGGAGAGGCAATAATTGATTATTCCGTTTATGATGCAATCAGAGCCGGATTTGGGAAAGTTGTCTTTGTAATTAAGAAGGAGATCGAGGCCGACTTCAGGAACAGCCTGCTGAGACGTTTTGAAAACAGGATAGAAACCGGCTATGTTTTTCAGGAACTGGATATGCTGCCTGAGGGCTATGCGCTGCCTGCCGACAGGGTAAAACCCTGGGGAACGGCACATGCTATAATGGTCTCCGAAAAGGCCATTGATACACCCTTTGCAGCTATCAACGCAGACGACTATTATGGTTACCAGGCCTTCAGGGAGATGCAGAAATTCCTCTCCTCCTCCGGTAACCAAACAGACTATTGCATGATAGGGTACAAGCTTGCCAACACCCTGTCAGAGCATGGTACTGTCTCAAGAGGAGTTTGCGACATTGATGAAGATGATTTCCTGATTTCCGTAACAGAACTTACAAAAATCCAGAGGAAAAACAGCAGAATTGTCTATTATGAAAACGGTGAGCCCCTGCCCCTGCCGGAAGACTCAACCGTTTCAATGAATATATGGGGTTTTACAGAGACTGTTTTCAGTCAGATAAGAGAGAGGTTTTCATCCTTTCTGGACAAAAACATAAATGATCCCGGGGCAGAATATTTCATCCCCACGCTTATTGACCAGCTTATTAAGGAAAAAGAGGCCCGGGTGAAGGTACAGCGATGCAATGCTTCCTGGTTCGGCATCACCTACAGGGAGGATAAGGATGCAGCCAGAAAAAGCATTCTCAAAAAAATTGAAAACGGGGATTATCCCGAAAAGTTATGGCTGTAAAATGGTAGATGCCGGCCTCAAATCTGTTTTTAATAAGTTTAATGCTCCGGGAACCTGGCTCGAGGGCAGTCCCGCCGGTTCCGGTCATATTCACGCCACATACCTGATAAGAACATCAGAAGAAAATCAGCCCGATTACATCCTCCAGAAAATAAATCATAATGTGTTTCCTCCCGTGGCTGAAATGATGAATAATATTCAAAAAGTAACCAGGCATA
>SLOS01000269.1 GCA_007132365.1 Bacteroidales bacterium
CTGGCTGGCCTGCAGCCGGGATGCCATGTAAGTAAATATTCTTTAATACGTTTCAAAAAAATAATATCTGTATGAAGGAAACAATAGCAGTCTTTGATGTCGGCAAAACGAACAAAAAGATCTTTTTATTTGATAAACAGCTCAATATTATTGAAAGTAAGGAGGAGAAATTTAAGACTGTTACTGATGAAGACGGATATGAATGTGATGATATTGAAAAGATTGAACAATGGGTTGCTTCTTCACTCGATGAACTTGCCGGTAATGATAAGTATGACCTGAAAGCAGTCAATTTTACAACTTATGGTGCAAGCCTTGTATACCTGGATGAAAAGGGCAAAAGGCTGGCCCCGGTGTATAATTACCTGAAACCGTTACCTGAAGGGTTTTTTGATAATTTTTATGACAACTATGGAGGGGTTGAAGAGTTTTCCAGAATTACTGCCTCACCGGCCATGGGGATGCTCAATTCGGGTTTGCAGATATTATGGTTAAAAAGAACCCGTCCTGAATTATTCAGGAGAGTCAGGCATATTTTACATTTTCCGAATTATTTATCTTACCTGCTGACAGGAAAATGTCTGAGTGAATATACATCCATTGGTTGCCACACAGCCATGTGGGATTTTGATAATATGAGATATCACCCATGGTTAAAAGATGAGGGCATCTACCTGGAAAAACCATTGCCAAATGATTACCTCATGGATGTCTCAGTTAATAACAGAAGATTGAAGGCAGGAACAGGAATTCATGACAGCTCATCCTCCCTGGTGCCTTATTTTTCCGGCATAAGTGAGAACTTTATCCTTATATCAACAGGTACCTGGTGCATTAATATGAATCCCTTCAATCATGAACCTCTTACCAGAGAAAAACTGAGAAGTGATTGTTTAGCCTATCTCAGCATTAATCAAAAGCCGGTAAAATCATCGCGTTTGTTCATGGGCCATATCCATGATGTTAACCTTGAGAGGATCAATGAGCATTTTGGCATTAAAGATGACCGTTACAAGAGAATATCCCCGGATCCGGGGTTGATGAACGTAAGGCTGAGTTCAGGCCCGGCAAACAGGCAGTTTTTCAGGAATCCTGAGAGTGGCAGGTATCTTGACGATTCGGTTGATCTGAGTAGCTTCAGTTCCTATGAAGAAGCTTACCACCATATGGTATTTGACCTGACAGAATTATGTATTGAATCAATAAATCTTATCATTCCTGAGCCTCGCAGGATACAAAATTTTTATGTTACGGGTGGATTTGCCAAAAACAACATTTTCATGTCCTATCTTTCTTCCAGGTTATCCGGCGACAATGTGTATACATCAGAAGTTGATAATGCCACAGCGCTGGGGGCTGCTTTGATACTATGGCGAAAGCTGGAAAAAGGAGATCAGTCCTTACCTGACCTTGGTTTAATCTCCTGGTAAACTTTAAAGTTATTGGTTATGGATATTCTGGATACAAAACTGATGCATCCGCGCGATCAGATAATAATGGTCATAAGAAGAATATACAAGCGAGGATTAACCACTACTTCCGGCGGTAATGTTTCCCTGCTTGATGATAATGGTGATATATGGGTTACACCTTCAGCTGTTGACAAGGGTTCATTACGACCCAGTGACATAATGTGTATAAAAAAAGAGGGGACTATTATCGGACGTCATAAGCCATCGTCTGAGTTTCCTTTTCATAAAGCAATATATGAAAACAGGCCCGATATCAGGGCGATTATTCACGCTCATCCACCTGCACTTGTTTCATTCAGTATTGTACATGATATACCAAATACCAATGTAATTCCCCAGGCTAAAAATATTTGCGGTCCTATTGGCTATGCCACCTATGCACTTCCCGGAAGTGAAGAGCTGGGTGACAGTATTGCAAATGTTTTTAAAGAAGATTTCATGGCCGTGATTATGGAAAACCACGGAACTGTTGTCGGTGGAACTGATATGTGTGATACATTCCAGAGATTCGAGACACTTGAATTCTGTGCCCTCACAATTATCAATAGTAAAACAGTTGGAGTCACCAAATATCTTTCAGATAATGATATTGACAATTACGAAGCCCATATTCCGAATCCAGTCTCTGAAATGGAAAGTGTTGAGCACCCTTCTGATGAACGTGAGAAACGGGCAGAGATAATAAAGATAGTTCAACGGGCTTGTGAGCAGGGACTTATGATAAGTTCATATGGTACAGTTTCTGTCCGCTGGAGAAAAAATGATTTCTTAATTACACCCAGAAATATATCCAGGTGGGATATGCAGCTGAATGATATTGTTCAGGTTAAAAACGGCAAAAGAGAATCTGGTAAAATACCAAGCCGTGCTGTATGGCTGCATCACGAAATATATTGTAAAAATCCTGAAATTAACTCCATAATTACTACACAGTCACCTTATCTTATGGCATTTGTTGTGAGCGGTCAGAAGCTAAATGTCAGGACAATACCTGAAAGCTGGATTTTCCTGCAGGATTTTCCAAATGCACCATTCGGGTCCCAATTCAAAGGAGAGAAATTGATACTTGAATTAATTGAAGGAAATAATCCCGCAATAATTATCGAGAACGATTGCGTTTTAGTTACAGGAGATAAATTGCTTAACACATTTGACCGTCTTGAAGTCGCCGAATTTAGTGCTAAATCCATAACTATGAGTAATTTGATAGGAGACTTTATTCCAATTAATGATCTACAGGTTGAGGAATTACGGAAAAAGTTTTTACCTGAGTCATGAAATAACTGACAAAGATCCTTAAACAAACCATTTTTGTTTTGACAGTCCAAAAGGATTGCAGAAGCCGCCTTAATGATTTCAAACTTTGACACCGGTTAACATGCCAAATCTTTATAATCATTTTCACCGATGACCGGGGCTTTATAAATATCGGGATTCAAAATAAAATATAGCAACTGAAAAGGATAAAATTTATAAGAAACTCTGCAGTGTCAACTGCAGCTTTTGCACTTGCGTCAGCTTTTTCAGCCTGTGCCCCAGGGGGGACAAAACCCAACATAGTTTATCTGTTTGCCGATCAATGGAGCGGACCGGCAACAGGTTATAACAATATTTCGCAAAAAAAGGAGTGATCCAATATTATTCAACTTTTTTTATATTTGCAGCCCATGAAGTCATATCTGAACATCAAGTCACCGGCACTAATTGCAGGCAGGGACTCTCCTACGGAATGCTTATGACCACACCTGAAATAATGCCAACCCTGCTTGGATTATCTGAACTGCCAATACCTGAAACCGTTGAAGGTGATGATCTGTCAGGCATTTTGACAGGAAAAATAAAGGACGATACCGAAGCAGTACTGCTGGCATGTTACCATCCTTTCGGCCAATGGCCGCGCAATTCCGGCGGAAAGGATTACCAGGGCGTCATAACAAAGCAATATACTTATGCCTGTGACCTTGAAGGTCCATGGTTACTGTTTGATAATTTAAATGACCCTTATCAATTGATTTCCTGATAGATTATGAAGATCACGAAATCATCCGAAAGGATCTGCATGTTCAGTTACAAAACCTGCTTAATAAAACCAATGACTCATTTGAGCCGGGCATAAATTATATAAACCGTTGGGAATAAGTTGTTGACGAAAGAGAAACCATCCCATACAGGGATATAAATTTTCAGGGAATCCCAATCGAAACATTATTTAAAAAATAGCAATATAATACAGCCCTGTGCTGCAACTAATCAAAGACAGCTAATCAATTTCCCTCATAAATCAGCCCAAATAATCTCCGGGCTGAATATTTATTCCTCATTTTACTGCAATACCACTGAATATTCAATATACGGGACCTTCTGAACATATCATAGGGATTCGGGATCTTTTAACCGGTTCACGTTTACCGTCTTTAATCTGAACAATATCATCGGGTTGAATATCCCACCGGTGTACATTGGTGGGAGTTATCAGAAAATCATTATCCCTCCACCGCATCGAAACAGTGCCGCAGGAGCTGATCATCAAACCCTGCCGGCATGCCCTCGGAATTATATTATCAGGTAAGATCATTGACCTGATAACGGGATTACTCCATTTTACAAAAATGTTTACAGAGAAGGATTAGAAGCATGAGTTTTAATAAAAAAAACCTGATCCAATATCCTCTTGAGAAGGCATGTATATTGAGGCTCTGGCTTTGTTTCTTATATTAGGCCACGCTGGTTTTTATATCTTGTCCGTACTTAACAATCTCATTGACTATCGGATTTGTAATTTCAAAGTCTTTTTCTCTAAACGGATGTGGTTCAATTCGACTATCAATTTTCCTCCTAATACGCATTAAATCCAATTGTGTGTCAATCAAATTGTTAAAGTCTTTTAGAATTACTGCAACATCAATATCGCTGTCCTTATGGTAATTGCCTTTAGCATAAGAACCAAACAATATAATTTTTACAGCATCATACTTTAATTTTACTGCATCAGCATATCTTGAAGCTATATTTATAGCATCTCTTTTATCCATGTCCGAATATTTTTCATTTTTTCAATCCAGTGTTTTACAATTTTGTCAACTTCTATTTTCGAATTTTTATCGCTCATTATTTGTCTGTATTTCAACCTCAAATATAACATTTTTAAATCATTATATCGACATCATTGCAAGCAGCCCGCCAATATGGCAAATCCTTTTTGCCGATCCCCATAAAATTCCATGGTCTCTGTATTGCCAGAATGTCTGCCTGGATAATGCTATCTGACCAAGAGGACCTTGAGCTCAAAGGGATCAAAATTGACTGGCTCATCTGACGAAGCTTCTGCAGCCTCGCCATTGGATGGATCAAGCCACCACATTTTGCCCTTTAACGGAATATCCAGATTTGTGGTAACAGCAGTTTTTTCTTCGTTAAAAAGAATATAATAGTGATAACCCTCTTTGATCACGTGCCTGTACCGTATATTCGGGGAGGGTGGACTCAAAAGGAGATCCGGGTTAATGAGCTTATCAACAGAAGCTATGAGTTCTTCCGGTATTGAAACTATTGTGGCATCTGCAAATATTTCCGCATACGGAGTGCCGCTCCAGATAATCAGCCTCCCGTTCTCTTCAAGTTTCCTGAGTGGAGCCATTGCTTCATCCTGAAGGTAAATCAGGCTGTCTAGAATTACTGCACGGTAATTCATGCCGGCCAGGGTAATTCCTCCCTCGTCCACTTCTGCATCTTCCCACAGATGACGTAATTCAAGGTAATTAAAATCGCGCTGATTCTGAAAACAGGCCCTGGCCGCTCTATAAGGCAACCAGGTTGAATTGCCCAGAATTGCTATTTCACACACGTGTTCGGAATCGGTATTTAACCAGCTCAGGCGCCGGCATGCATCAGCATAGGATTTATACTCATCTCCCCACCAGGGTGAATTGGGGCCGACATCAGGGGGACGTTCATCAACGCGTATGCCGCGAATTGAGTAATAGAAAGCATGAGGCATCAACAGGTTATGGCCGCGGACAAAACACCAGTTGGCAAGCCATTCCACCTCCTCAAAGGTTAGGTTGTGGCCATAGGCCCCGTAAAGTTCGTTGGAATTGCGGCGCCTTTCCAGGTGGATCATGGCGCTTGATGCACATTTGGCCATGGTGGAATGACCTCCCTCGAGGGCTTTGGGCCCCGGTTCAACATAGCGCCACACCAGATCCTGGCCCGGAACCTGAAAATAGCGAAGGGCCCCGATATCCATTGACCCGGCAGGGTGCCCCATCAGTGCAATTCCATGTTCCGCGCAAAATTCACTTAATGGTTTATAATAGTTTTCTTCAAGGCAGATATTAAGGGCCCTGAAATATTCCGTGCGTTTTCTTTCTGAATCGGGCCTGTCATTATACCAGAGATCAGCAAGAAATGGGGTAAAATCATAACCGAGAATATCGTTGACCTGGTCAATAAGATCAGCATTACCCGGTACCATCCCCCTTTGACGGCCGCGGCCAAGCATATCAGGCTCATCGGTAAAAATACCAAGGATGGTTGTTCCGAAATAATCACCAAATTCCCTGGCAAAGCGTTCGTAAACAAGTTCCATGAAACTTGCCACGGCCTCAGGGTTCAGTATATCCCCCGCTGGTGGTAAATCTTCCCTGACATTACCGGTACCCTCGCCGATATAATGAAGTCCCCTGATCACCCCTCCCGAAGGTCGTTCGATAACGGCAACACGTTCACCTCCGGGCCGGGTCAGGATCGTTACCAGTCTTTCATTACCGGAAAGTTGGGGGGCTTCACCTGGTGCCAGGTCTTTTTTAGCAAGCCCCCTCGCAGCATGGTCAGGATTACGGGCAACAACCTGACCGCTGGAAGAACCGGAAGGATACATGCCTTCATCATAAAGAATTACGTACATCCCGCGTCTGTCGGCTTCTTCTATGACCAGTTTCATCGAATGGATCATCGCAGGAGATAACCATCCCTGATCTTCCGGCAGGCCGATACGCGGATGTATAACAAAGCCGTAAACTCCATGTGCCTCAAAATCGGCGACCTGCCTCAGCAACTCCTGGTCAGTCAATGTGTCGTTCCAGAACCAGAAAGGCATTAACGAAAATTCCCCGGGCGGGTCCTTGAATCCTTGCGGAATGTCATCAATGCATGAAAAATTTAAGAGAATAAGTAAAGCAATTAAACCTGATATTGAAACCTGCTCCGAAAATTTCTTCATCTGTTTAAATGTTAAAATTCAATTGTAAGGTGAATCGATAAAATATGTTGAATTAATTTATGTTGAATGTATCGGCCTGATTAAAATTAATTCCGGGATATTTCATATCCGGTTTCATTATGGATATCGATACTGTACCCGTCAGGTACAGAGTGCTGGAAGAATATTGTATCGCCCTCCTGCTCCCATTCAAATTCAAATATCTCATCACCACTAGGGGTAGCTCCCCTGCAAAAGGCAAGATCAATATCGGGGATCCGGAAACTGACTGTTTTACCCTCAGGATCTATACCGGCTATTCCAAGCACATCCCTGTAAAGGACATGAACAATATGGGAGGCAAAACCATGGTTCAGGCTTGCACGGGTGGAGATATTTTCCCAGAGCGTGCCGGTTCTCTCTGCCATGTAATAGAAGAAATCAATGGATTCATCAAGCAGCTGTGACCTCAGATCATACCTGGAAAGCAGTTCCAGCCTCAGATAATTGC
>SLOS01000094.1 GCA_007132365.1 Bacteroidales bacterium
AGCAAAAACTGTGAAAGGTCCTTCTCCCTGCAGAGTCTCGATCAGATCGGCAGCAGTTGCTGCAGCAGCCAGAGTAGCATGATCTTCACTAGCGGCAATAATGTCAACCACTGTTGCGGGCAACGGATCATCATTATTCTCAAGCAAAGGAGCAGCATCGGTAATTCTAACGGCTAAAAATGCAAAAACAAATAGTAAAATTATTTTCCTCATAAGATTAAATGTTTTGGTTAATAGTAAAATCAATTAACTAATGGTTCATTCAATGGTAATTTAACATAAAAACTTTTAACTCCATGGAATTAACCCGGTGAAAATTTTGGATCAAAAATTTTTTGCTTTAACCTCCTTTCTTTTTTTTTAATAATTATTGATGTTTCTACTGATAAACCTGAAAAATCAGGCAAACTGATTTAATGATTAACAATTAAACATAAAAATTGTTTCAGGTGCCATTTAAAGAATAAATAACTTTGATATATTGTGTAGAATTTACACTTGCAAAAATAACATACACTAAATATATTAAAAAATTTTGATATTATAAATTGTTTTTAAATAATATTCTAATTTTACACACTGCCCACGGCAGGCAGTTTTTATCATCAGAGCTATCAAATGTTAAACTTCAGAAAAGAGCTTTCACTGTCACAGGTATACGGTTCGGGTCTGGCGGCAGTCCTTATAAGCCTGATAGTATACACTTTTACCGGGGATGATCTGCCACTGTATATTGCACTGGGATTGATTATCCTTTTGATGATATGGCCTGCTCCCTTCAGATATTTTGGATTTGTCTGGTTTTCTTTCGGAGAAATAATTGGTTTTATTGTAAGCAGACTCTTGCTCAGCCTCATATATATTGTGCTGGTTATTCCGATCGGACTGATGGTGAGAAAGAAAATAAGGAAAAATATGGACCTTTCATCTTTCAAAGCCGGTTCCCGATCGGTATTAAAACATAGAGATTATGTTTTCTCATCAAAAGACTTTGAAAAACCATTTTAACTTTGAATGATATTTTATAACACGGGCTGATCAGGTAATACCGGATAATTTGAAAAAAGACAGTAAAAAATTCGCAAAATTCACATGCCTTTCGGGCTAAGACCGGCCAGGACATGACCACGCCCATAGAACACGGGTTTTAAAGATAAACTAAAGCTGATTATCGTTAACTTATACCATGTTGAAATGGAACTTCTGAAAGATTTGTTTGATTTCCTGAAAACCCGGAAAAAATACTGGATGATCCCTTTACTGATCATACTTCTGTTCTTCAGTTTCCTTATTATATTGTCAAGTGGTTCTGCAATTGCCCCTTTTATATATACCCTCTTCTGACAGAACATGCCTGAAATAATAATCGGAATATCTGCTTATTACCACGATAGTGCCGCATGCATTGTAAAAGAAGGCAAAATTGTTGCGGCCGCGCAGGAAGAAAGATTTACCAGGAAAAAACATGACAGCTCCTTTCCCTCAAACGCACTCTCATATGTGATTTCCTCCATTGAAGAAGATGCTTCTCACATAAGTCATGTCGCATTTTATGATAAACCATTGCTGAAATTTGAACGTTTGCTGGAAACCTATCATGCATTTATTCCGCGGGGACTGGTAAGTTTTTTTGAAGCTATACCAGTTTGGTTGCGTGAAAAAATGATGACCCGGCAAAATATACGTAAGGAGTTAAAGAAATTTGGACTGGAAAAAGTCCCGGTCCTTTTCCCTGAACACCACCTTTCACATGCTGCCAGTGCATTCTATCCTTCACCATTTGATGATTCAGCCATATTGACGGTGGATGGGGTTGGAGAATGGACCACCACAACGATCGGACATGGTAAATCCGGCAGCATTAAAATCATTAAGGAGCTACACTTTCCTCATTCACTGGGTTTGCTTTATTCGGCATTCACCTATTATTGCGGGTTCCGTGTGAACAGTGGTGAATACAAGCTAATGGGCCTGGCTCCCTACGGTAACCCGGAATCAGATGAAGTAAGGAGATTCAGGGAGCGGATTGCGGATCAACTGATCGATATCAGACCGGATGGTAGTTTTTTGCTTAATATGAAATATTTCAATTACGCCACCGGTCTCAGGATGACCAATAGCAAGAAATGGAAAAAGTTGTTCGGCATACCTCAAAGAAAACCCGAATCGGCAATCGGGCAGGCATATTGCAATATGGCCCTGGCAATTCAGCAGGTAACCGAAGAGATAATGCTGAAACTGGCATCTACGGCCCGTGAACTGACCGGTTCGGAAAACCTGGTCATGGCAGGCGGCGTTGCCCTGAACAGCGTAGCAAATGGCAAGCTGGAGCGAAGCGGCATTTTTGACAATATATGGATACAGCCAGCCGCAGGAGATGCAGGCGGCGCTGCAGGTGCCGCACTGGCCACCTGGCATATACACCTTGGAAACAATAAAAAACCCGTTTCCAATGGTTCTGATGGAATGTGCGGAGCTTTGCTTGGTCCCTCATTCAGCCGGGCAGAGATTACCAGAACCCTTTCCAGATACCGGGCAGATTATCAAACAATTGATGATTTTGATTCATTGTGCAGACAGGTATCAGGTCTTCTGAGCAAGGGAATGATTGTCGGATGGTTTCAGGACAGGATGGAATTCGGTCCCCGGGCACTTGGCAACCGCAGCATACTGGCAGATGCACGAAACAGGGATATGCAAAAGCGCCTGAACCTGCAAATTAAATTCAGGGAAAGTTTCCGGCCATTTGCACCTGCAGTTCTTGCAGAAAACACAAGCGATTTCTTTGATACCCTGAAATTTTCGCCATATATGCTGATAGTTTGCCCGGTAAAAGAATCAAGGCAGAAAAGCAGGCCAACCGGTTACGAAAACCTGTCGTTGATGGAAAAACTCTATTTTGAAAGATCAGATATTCCCGCTGTTACACATATTGACTATTCAGCCAGGATACAAACCGTCCATAAGGAGACCAATCCCCGGTTTCACAGGCTGATAGAACATTTCAGGGACCTTACCGGGTACCCTGTTATCATCAATACAAGCTTTAACGTACGCGGCGAACCCATAGCATGTACCCCCGAAGATGCCTTCATATGCTTTATGCGGACCGACATGGATATTCTGGTAATGGGTAACTGCCTGCTGGAAAAATCCGGACAAAAAAATGTTAAAGAACTCCCGAAATTTGATTTTATGGATTCTTTGGATTAGTTTTTCGATTCTTGAAAATTTGGTCCGGTCACTCCATGAATTAAATATCCCAATATGGTCATGAGAAACAAATCTGTGAGAATATTTCTTTTAACCATTATGATCCTGATTTTTTTTGCCGGCCTGGATCTGATTCTGGGCGCCATATTGATCAGGTCATCCGGCAGTGAGTTCAGGACACCGCATCCTTATTTTCATCACGGACTGATTCCCAATCAGCAGGCCATAGCGAGCTGGAATAACATAAACTACCCCGTATATACGAATTCACTTGGTTTCAGGGACGCTGAAATCCGTAATGTTCCTCTTGAGTCAGATAAAAAAAGGATCCTTTTCATGGGCGATTCTCATACTGAAGGTGTAGGGCTCAGATTTGAAGATACATTTACCGGACAGGTAATTGCAGGGGTGGATACTGCAAGGTACGAAATACTCAATGCCGCAGCAGTAAGCTATTCTCCGCGCATTTATTACCTTAAGACCAAATACCTTATTGAAGAGAAGGGACTGGTGTTTGATGAGTTGTACGTATTTATTGATATTTCTGATATCCAGAATGAGATTGTTTACCGGAATTTCGATCCCGGGAAGCCGGGGGCAACAGGATGGCTCAGATACAAAATATCCACCCGCCTGATGAACAGGTCATATACGGTCAGTACCCTGAACAAATTCCGGCAGGCCATGGAAACGAGGCGCTTTCTCAGGAAAACAGAATTATTTGATGAGTTCCGTTCCGGAGAGATTCCTGTTGATGCACTTGATTTGTACGCCTCATTCTTTTCCGGATTCGATGACAGGACGATGCTTTCAAATCCATTGTTTCACGGGGTTTCCGAATGGATCTATGACGATGATTTTGTTAAACTGGCCGAATGGGGCCTTGAACTGGGGAGGGACAATATGGAGAAACTTCATAACCTATGCCTTGATCATGATATCAGGATGACCATTTGTGTGCATCCCTGGCAGAAGCAGATAATGGTGGGAGATAGAAGGGACCTTTACGTCGATTTCTGGGAAACCTTTGCAAGTGAATATGAAACTGGCTTTGTTAACCTTTACCCCGTATTCATTGATCCGCCCGTCTCAGCAGTTTTCGGAATGGAGTTCTTCCTGCCCGGGGACAACCACTGGAACAGAAATGGTCACTGGCTTGCGGCCGGTGAATTGTCAAAATACATGGAACAATAATAATGGTTGATGCTTGTATTAATGGGTAATTCACATTATATTGCACCATTAAAAATATCAGCCGGGACTCCCGGAAAACAATTATGGCATATTTTCCCGGGTATAAAACTTTTTATCAGCTTAAGTTAACTAACCAAAACCCAAAAATTATGAAAAGATCGTTTAAATTATTTTGCGGAATGTTTTTAATAGCTTTTCTGTTTATGGCAGCTTCCGCGAAAGCTGAAAATCCTCTTCTGGGATCATGGTTATTCAATGCCAGTCAGGCTCCCTGGGAATACAGCAAAGGCAAAGTTATCTTTGTCCAGGAAGAAGACAAGGATATTACAGGCAAAATAGTTTTTGACAGCGGCATAGAGTTAAGAATCGCGAAAATTACCCGGAAAGAAGAAAAAATCACATTCGAAGCTTTTGTTGAGGGTTATCCGGTCAGAACCATTGTAGATCTCAAGGATGATGATATGAGAGGGCATGTTGAAACCCCCGACGGGAATTTGCCTTTTACAGCTAAAAGAGAGCAGCCTGAGGAGTAAATATTATTCATTTATCCCTGCCTGAATGGCATTCCCACATTACAGACAACCTGATGCCATGGACTGCGGACCAACGTGTCTTCGCATGGTTGCCGCATTTTATGGCAAAAGGTATAAACTCGAGACCCTCCGGGAACGCAGCTACCTCTCACGTGAAGGTGTCAGCATGCTTGGCATTGCACAGGCCGCTGAAAGTATAGGATTCCGCACTATGGGAGTCAAAATCACTCCCGGTCAGCTTATTTCCGAAGCGCCGCTACCTGCAATAATCCATTGGTTACAGGACCATTTTGTCGTACTTTATAAGATTACAGGAAAAAAAGGCAGGGAGATATTCCATGTGGCTGATCCGGGTGGGGGACTTGTACGGTTCAGCCGTGAGGAGTTCCTGCAATGCTGGGCCTCTACTTCCGAACAGGGGGAGGTGAAGGGTGTTGCACTACTTCTGGAGCCTACCCCTGATTTTCATTCGGCGTCAGACGAAAAACGCGATAAAACAAGGTTCAGCTTTCTTTTCTCTTATCTTACGCCTTACCGGAGACTGATTTTTCAGCTGTTTCTGGGACTTATACTGGGGAGCCTCCTGCAGCTGGTGTTTCCATTCCTTACACAAAGCATTGTGGACCAAGGTATTGGTCACCAAAACCTGAGCTTCATTTATCTTGTTCTAATTGCCCAGCTTGTTTTGACAATAAGCAGGGCATCGGTCGATTTCATCAGGAACTGGATACTGCTTCACATAGGTGTAAGGGTTAATATATCGCTTATATCCGATTTCCTGGCGAAGCTGATGAGACTGCCAATGAAATATTTTGACACAAAGCTTACGGGGGACCTGATGCAGAGGATCGGCGATCATCGACGGATTGAGACATTCCTTACCGGAACCACTCTGAACATACTTTTCTCACTGGTAAACCTGGTGATATTCGGCCTGGTTCTGCTCTATTACCACATGCTGATATTTGCCGTTTTCATTATAGGGAGTGTTTTGTACGGTCTTTGGGTATATATATTCCTGAGGCGAAGAGCAGAGCTTGACCACAGGAGGTTTGCACAAATGTCGGCTCACCAGAGCAACCTGATCCAGCTAATCCAGGGAATGCAGGAGATCAAGCTGCAAAACTGTGAACAGCAGAAAAGGTGGGAATGGGAGGCTATACAAACCAGGCTCTTCAAAATAGGCATAAAAGGTCTTGCGCTCCGGCAATATCAGCAGTCCGGCGCCCTGGTGCTGAATGAAGTCAAGAATATCCTGATAACGGTTATCGCAGCAACAGCTGTGGTGGAAGGAACAATGACACTGGGTATGATGCTTGCAGTTCAGTACATTATTGGTCAGCTTAACAGTCCCATTGAACAGCTGATCAGCTTCTTCAACACCACCCAGGATGCCAGGATAAGCCTTGAAAGACTGGGCGAGGTTCATAAGAGGAGTGATGAGGAAGATCCTGAAGCTGACCGGCTGCAAGAAATACCTGATAATTCAGGTATTGAAGTAAAAGACCTCTCTTTCCGTTACGAGGGACCGGAATCGGAACTGGTACTCAAAAATGTTTCACTTTCTATACCACCGGGGAAGCAGACAGCCATTGTGGGCACATCAGGCAGCGGAAAAACAACACTGATAAAACTGCTGCTTGGATTTTATCCCCCGGTAGGCGGGGAAATAATCCTGGGGAAAAGCAGGCTCGATATTTACAGTCTTCGCCAGTGGCGCAGGCATTGCGGAGTTGTTATGCAGGACGGATACCTGTTCTCCGACAGCATTGCAAACAATATAGCGCCTGGTGTGGAGAATATAGATAAACAGAGGCTGCTGCAGGCAGTAAAAATTGCCAACATAGACAGTTTCATCGAAAGCCTGCCCCTGGGGTTCAACACAAAGATCGGAAGTGAGGGTCACGGACTGAGCCAGGGGCAGATACAACGGCTGCTTATAGCAAGAGCAGTGTATAAAGATCCGGCATATATCTTTTTTGATGAGGCAACAAACGCCCTTGATGCAAACAATGAAAAAGTAATCCTCAATAATCTCCAGGAGTTCTTCCTTGGGCGTACCGTAATAGTGGTGGCTCACAGGCTCAGTACTGTTAAAAATGCCGACCAGATCATTGTGATTGAAAAAGGCGAAATAGTTGAATCGGGCACTCATAAGGAGCTAACAGAGAAAAAAGGGGCCTATTACCTGCTTGTAAAAAACCAGCTTGAGTTGTAATTTTATA
>SLOS01000021.1 GCA_007132365.1 Bacteroidales bacterium
ATCAGAACTGTTTCAAAACAGATATTCTCTTTTCAATAGGAGGGTGGGTGGCAAACAAACCGTTAAAAAATGAGAACAGGTCTTTTTTCTGCTCTTTTGGGTTGTCAATAAAAAGCTGTGCTACATCTTTCCGGGTAACGGCTTCAATTCTTGAATTTTGCGAAACTTTTTCGAGTGCCGAGGCAAGTGCTTTCGGTCTTTTGGTTAACTGCGCTGCACCTGCATCGGCCATATACTCGCGCTTACGTGAGATGGCGAACCTGAACAGGGAGGTAATGATAAAACCCGCAATGGCAAGTACAAGGGCAATCAACATAGTAACTCCCCGGCCCCTGTCACTTCCTCTTCCCCTGCTTCGGGTCATGCTGGAATAAAAGAAGGAACGCAGCATTATCTCCACCAGGAAAGCAAAAATACCCACGAAAATGATCGAAACAATCAGTAAACGTACATCCTTGTTCCTGATATGACTGAGCTCATGGGCTATCACACCCTCCAGCTCCTCATCGTTTAGCTTGTTAATGATTCCTCGTGAAAGTGTAACAGTATAGGTTTTGTCGGTAATTCCACTGGCAAAAGCGTTAAGCGCATCATCTTCGATGATATTAATTTTAGGCGTTCTCATGCCCAAAGTAATGCAAAGGTTTTCTACAAGGTTGTAGACTCTTTTATTTTCCTTTCTTTCAAGTGGTCTTGCCCCGGTAGCCCTGCGAATCATGGAGGTATTTGCGTACCAGGCGATAAGGAACCAGATCAACACACCGGCAATCAACCATGGCGCTGCTCTTAAAAATGTGTAGTTAACATCACTTATTGCGTGATATTCCTGCCTGGTAAAATAAAAAAACAACCAGGCAAGTCCCAGTATAACTATGGGAAACATCATAAGAAGGATGGTGGACTTCAGGTTGTTATTCCATATCTGGGTTTGCAAACCAACGTACTTCATTCGCTTATTTTATTGGTTGGTGGGCAGTAAAACTTATAGATTTATTTTTGGTGCCTGTTCATGTGCAGCTCTTTGTTCAGAAGGAATTTCAAACATAGGTTTGCGTTTGAAACCAAACATCCCTGCAAAAAGTACTGCCGGGAATACCTGTATGGCGCTGTTAAACTCTTTGGTAGCCGAGTTGAAGAATCTTCTCGATGCAGCCAGTTTGTTTTCAACGTCAGATATTTCTTCCTGCAGGTTCATGACGTTCTGGCTTGCTTTAAGGTCGGGATAAGCCTCAACGGCAATTCTCAGTCCCGCAAGTGCACCGGACAGCTGGTTTTCGGCATCAATCCTTTCATCCATATTAGATGCATTCATCGCATTTGACCGTGCGGTGGTTACTGCTGTAAGCACACCGCTTTCGTGCTTCATATATCCTTTTACTGCATCAACAAGCTGAGGAATAAGGTCATAGCGTTGTCTTAATTGTACATCGATGTCGGCGAAAGCGTTTTCACGGTTATACCTTAGTTTCACAAGCCTGTTATAAACAGATATTACCATAATAATAACAAGCGCAACAACGACCAGGATTACTATTGAAGAAGTGCTCATAACTTTTCAGATTTGGTTATTTACTATTATTATTCAGCTTGCGAAGTTCGGTAAAATTATTGGAATAAATATTGTGTTTTTCTGGAATTGAATTGAAATAATCTTTACAGGCTGCCCTGACATGTGTGTTTACGATGGTCAGGTTATCATTCTTCCAGAAAATACCTTAACTGATCGAGCATGATCGGTATATCATCGCTGTTAATGCCCTGATCAAGGAGGTGGGGAAGGTCTTCTTCGAAAACCTCCAGAAATTCAGCCTCCAGGAACCCCTCCTTCGGTTGCCCTGCCTCAGTAAATCTCTCTTTACGGGATCCCTTTTCTGAATCACCGGCTTCCGGGGCCTCCCCTTTTGCAAAGCCTTCTGCCGAACTCTCCCGTACCGGGTTCGCTCGCTGTGTAGTCTCCCCCGCCGGACTCCCCTCTTTTAAAATGGATCTTTGATAGTATTCCAGCGCGGACTTCCTGTTGCCAAGGCTCCATTGCACATGGCCCATGTTCATATAATCATGCCTGTTGGGCTGGTCTTCAATCAGCTTCAGGAAATACTTTTCCGCCTGACCTTTTTTGCCGGTAAGGAACGAGCACCAGGCAATCGGCCGCCAAACTTTTTTGTTGCCGGGTGCCAGGTATTCCACCTTAAAATAGCATTTCAGGGCTTCATCGAACCTGTCCAGTTCCAGCAGGCAGTGCCCGATGTTGAGATGGTTGCTCAGGCTATCAGGATCAGTTTTCCCGGCCGCCTGGTAATACTCAAGCGCCTTATCGGGCTTTTTCAGGTTTCGGTAGCAAAGGGCTATTTTTTTAAGGTTCCACAACTGGTTGGTATCATACAATTCTGCTTTCAGGTAACCATCAAGAGCCCTTTCAAAATCACCAGTCTTTTGATGGCACCAGGCTATTTTCTGATACAACTCTCCGTTTTTCTCCTGCTCCAGGAGGTAACCGAATATTTCGGCTGCTTCTTCAAAATGGTTTTTGGCAAAATAGTACTCACCGATATTACGCAGCACTGCCAGATCCTCTTTTAAAATATCCCCCAGAGCCAGCTTGTTGTGAAAATCGAACTGCCAGTTGAAAATATCTTCAAAATCACCCTTTCGGGGAAACAGCTTGTAAAAACGGTACAGGTCCTGGATATACTGATTGGAACTCACCTCCGCCCTGCGCCCGGGGTCCAGCAAGACTTCATCCTCCTCCAGCTCTTTAAGCTGATCCATTTCTGCATCCATTGCCTGCTTCATGAACTCGAGGTTATCCTTTGGGATCCTCTGAATGCTTAAACAAAACGAATATTTATCGGAATTGCATAAAATGGGTGCACGGTTTATGGCTTCCATCAGCCGCAGGTTGGTCTGATCATTGACATCCAGCGTATCTGCTATTTCCGGGTTTTCAGGGAAGAACGGCATAAACCAGTTGTCCATTTCACTGAAGAAAGGGAACGATTTCAGCATTGCAAAAGACCCAAGGAAAACATCTGAACCTTTCATTTGAAGTTCTGAAAATTCCTCCATTTTGTTCAGCAACCCCGGTCTGTCTTTAAAAATCTCTTCCCATGCAGGGTTCTTATCCTCCGAAAGGCCCTCCTCCATCAGGCTGTCGAGGTTGATTTTGTTTTTAAGGTTAGGGCTGATCTTTATCATTTCCGGAATAATCTCATCCCTGATCCGTTGTTGCAGTTTTTCGGTCTCCCTGCTCCTGATAAACTGGATGATGATACGTTCGAGGTTGCGCTTGAACCCTGGGTTTTCATTCAGAATCTTCAGTCTGCCGGTAATATCCGGATAAAATGGCAACCGGGCATCGTATTTATAAAGGTTGATAAGCAATCCAACCAGTGCACGCTGGTTAATTTCTGTCTCTATGGAATCATAGGTGGTGAATAGCAGGTTAAATTTTTCCGGGTCGAAAAAACGCTGGAGGCTGAGCGTTAGGGCGGTAACCATGAATGATTTGTATGGTACCGGCACGTCGGGGTCCAGGGAAAATTTACTCAACGGCTCAGCTTCTTCAGCTGTCAGCTTGTCGCTGAACCAGATATGGTAAAACAATCTCCGCATTTTTTGCTGGTACTCTTTTGGCGCTTTCGCGGAAGAAGTCTCTTTCGATTCTGACAGATAATCAACCAGGTGGTCAATTGCCCTGGTTCTGAAAAACCGTTTTTTATCATACTCCACCGATGGAGAAAATCTAAGCAGGAGGGCCTCGTTTATCTTGTCAGCCAGTTCGAAAACCGAGACGATCAGTTTCCTGTAGACTTTTTGCCGCTCAGGGTCTACGATACCTTCTACAGTATATTTGAGCATATATTGGTAGGTCTCCTCCAGGTTCCTGTATTCATCGTAATAGATGCCCAGGCCGTTCCCGGAAATAAGTTTACCAATCAGGTCAAATGCCGGTTTAAGGCGCCGGGCAGACAGACTGCTGCATATCTCAGCGTATTTTCTTTTGAGTTCCTTATATTTCATACAGTAAATATATATCAAAAACCAAACCAACTAAAATATTATGCCGCATTGACAGTTGAATTCAGAAATCTGTGTATCAATTAAAATACACATTCCCGGGATTTTTACCGGATCTAACCGGGATAACTGTACCATTCACGCATGAAAAGTCTGCCAGGTGTTCAATGTTGAGCCCGGTTTCCACTTTTTTTTGATGGCAGACATTAAATCATGCTTACCAGGTTCGGATACTGATCAGGAGAATCCAAATTGATTAGAGGCAGGAACAAATAAATTTTTTTTCTTATTTTCGGGATTTATCTTATTTCCGGTGGCCGGTATTTGCTGATAATGATACAAAAGAAAAAGTTTACGCTTACAATATGGATTTTTGTCGGGTTTATCCTGGGAATCTTTACAGGAGCTGTGATCGGTGAACCTTCCCTGCCTTATACCCGGCCGCTTGCTGACATTTTCCTCAGGTTTCTGCGGATGGCCATACTTCCCCTGATAATTACCTCCATCGTAAGTTCCATAATACAGGTCGGTTCGGCTCAAGGACTCGGCAGGATGGGCTTGAGGACAATGGGTTATTATCTTTCTACCAGCATACTGGCAATTTTTACGGGTCAGATACTGGTCAACATCTTCAAACCCGGTGCCGGGGCACAGATCGTACTCGAAGAAAGTCCGGATTATATTGCAGCTGCGGAGAGCTCACTGGGTCAGATATTTTTGAATATTATACCTGAAAATCCTATAGCTGCTGCTGCATCGGGTGATGTACTTCCGGTTATCTTTTTTTCCATCCTGTTCGGCCTTTTTGTAACCCAACTCAAAATTGATCAGCGGGACCTGCTTGGTAAATTTTTTGAGGCTGCTTTTGAAGCCATGATGAAAATGATCTCTTTTATTATATGGACAGCACCTTTCGGAGTCTTTGGAATTATTACCGGAATAGTTGCTACCTCCGGTTTTTCGGCTTTTAAATCACTTGGGTTTTATTTTATCATCGTCCTGGCCGGACTTGCAATCCATATGTTCTTCACCCTCCCCATGCTACTCTGGACCCTCGGCAGGGTTAGTCCGCTGAAACATTACAAAGGTATGATACCTGCCCTTTTAACTGCATTCTCCACCTGCTCAACCATAGTTACCTTGCCCCTTACCATGAAAGCCGTAACAGAACATTCGGGTGCTTCGAAAAAGGCTGCCGGCTTTGTCCTTCCAATTGGTGCAACTGTTAATATGGACGGAACTGCCCTCTATGAATGCGTGGCAGCCATATTTATCGCCCAGGTTTACGGCTTTGATCTTTCCCTCGGTGCCCAGGTAACTGTTGCTGCCACGGCTGTGCTTGCTTCCATAGGCGCGGCAAGCATACCTATGAGCGGAATGGTTATGATGAGTATCATACTTGGTGCTGTAGGCCTGCCCCTGGAAGGGGTGGCAATTATTCTCGCGGTGGACAGGATACTGGATATGTTCCGTACCACTGCCAATGTCTTCAGTGACAGTTGCGGTGCCGTGATAATTTCCAGGTTTGAAAATGCAGAATAACTGTTAGTTGTTTAGCTTTCAACATTAAATGGGTTATTTCATCTTATAAATGGCATTGGATGAAACATTAGATGAGACGTTAGCTGAGACGTTAGCCGGGAAGTATGTAGTTCACTTCAAACTAAAACCTATTACAAGAATATCATCAACCTGGTCATGCGCGGACTGCCATTGATCCAGCGTGTCTTCAATCTCTTTTTTCTGTGCATCCATGGATTTCGAACTGGTCCTTAGTAAAAGATCCTTAAATGGTTTTATTTTAAATTTCTTTCCGAACGGTCCCCCAAACTGGTCCGCAAAGCCATCAGATAAAATATAAAATTTATCGCCCGGCATCATTTTTATTTTATGTAATGTAAATGAGTCCTTTTCCATTATATGAATACCAACAGGCATTTTATCAGGCTTGTACTCTATAAGTTCGCCATTTCGAATCAGGTACAGGGGATTGTATGCACCTGCAAACTGAAGATTCTTACCCCTGGTGTCGAAAACGCAGACCGCTATATCCATTCCATCATTGGCCTCGTTTATTCTTCCGGTTTGCGACAGGGTTGATTTTATCCTTTGCCTGAGGTCGTTGAGGATAAGGTTGGGCTGGGTAATTCCCGCAACATTTACAATATCGTTTAGGTATGATACTCCCAGCATGCTCATAAAAGCTCCTGGTACGCCATGGCCCGTGCAGTCAGAGGCAGCCATGACCACTTTGCCGTTTTTCCTGGTCATCCAGTAAAAATCACCACTGACAATGTCACGCGGGCGGAAAATCAGGAGATACTCCTTGAGCAGATTTTTAAAAATATCTTTTGAAGGCATAACGGCGGACTGGATTCTGCTGGCGTATGTGATGCTTTCGGTTATCTCCTGGTTCTGCCTGAATATCTGATCACGTTGCCTTTCAATTTCCTCTTTTTGCTTCGTTATCTCATGATTGTATTTTGCCAGATTGTCTCGCTGTTTCTCCAGAACCTCTTTTTGTACTTCGATTGTTTCAGTTCTTTCACGCACCTTTTGCTCAAGGATATCTCTGTCCCGCCTGAGACTTCTTTCCCTAATTATCAGGATAAGAATAAACAGCAGAATTACAATCATGGCTGCAGCAAAATAGAACCATGTTGTTTGCCAGAAAGGTGGTTTGATCTGAAAAGGGATACTGAGCGGGTCACTTATATTGCCGAGAATGTCTCTTGCCCTGATGGAGATGGTGTAACTGCCTGGTGGAAAGAAAGGAAAATCAAGAACCGGATCACCTGACCATTCTGACCATCTCTCTGTTAACCCGGAAATAAGGTACTGAAACATAACCGATCCCTCTTTGATGTAAAAGGGTGCGCTGATATCGATTTTCAATGCGTTATTGGCATACTCCAGTCTTATATCCTCAGGATTTAGCAGATTACCCGAGAACCCTCTGACTCTTTTAAGCGATAACCCTATGTATCTATTAAGATCATCAGTGCCGACGGGAGAAATTCTGTATAGTTGATCATAACCGGATACTGAATATATGTTTTCGCTTTCAGACACTATAATACTGTTGGGGTTATCAAGAAGATTCAACAGGCTGGCATTTACATTGACTGTCTCATTAG